>CAZICR010000499.1:0-2523 GCA_964537795.1 uncultured Cellvibrionaceae bacterium
GTATGGTGGAGGAAATGTCACAACAGGTTCAATTTATTTACATCACGCATAATAAAATTGCGATGGAAATGGCTCACCAGTTGCTTGGTGTCACTATGCATGAACCAGGTGTGTCCAGACTGGTAACTGTGGATGTAGACGAAGCTGCTGAGCTTGCAGCGGTGTAATAATAATTCAAACCAAGTTGCGGAAACTTATATGAAAGATTGGATTATCATTTTTGGAACTTTGTTAATTCTCGCGATAGTCATTGATGGCATTCGCCGTAAACGTAATGATCGTTATGGCAAAATTCGTTTATCTTCAAACATGAAGAAGCGTGTAAAAAATGTCGAACCTGTAGAAGATGTTGAACCTAAACCCAGTTATGTCAGTGAATTGCCCAATGGTGGGGCGCGGGTTATTGGTCATAGAGACCCTTCCGAAATAGTTGATGGTTTGATAAAACGCTCGTCCCAGGCAAAAGAGAGAAAGAATCAGGAACGTTCATCAGACAATAGTCCACAAACAAAACCGCAACCTTCACGACCTGTGCGCCCTCCACAACAAACTTATTTGAATCTTGATGAATCGGTTCCGTTGTTAATGGAATCTGTTGATGATTCAAAATCTGCACATGAAAGAATTGAGCCGCATTTTTCAAATGACACTTCTTCTGATGCCGATATGCTGGAAAGTGATGCTTATGAAAGAGAAAATTTTGAATCAGATGAAGATTACGATGAAGGGTCGAGTGCAGACAGGAACGAGTTGGATTCCGAATATGATGAAGACAATGAAGATGATGACTACGAAGATTCTGCAGAGACTGAAAATCCCACACAAAATAATTCAGCGCAGTCGAATGAACCGGAAGAGGTTTTGGTCGTTCATGTAATGGCAAAAGATAAAATGCTAAAAGGTACTGAATTATTGGATACAGTGCTTCAGTGTGGCATGCGTTATGGCAGCATGGATATTTTTCATCGTTATGCAAGTTCAAAAGGAGAGGGCGCGCATTTATTCAGTATGGCTAATATGGTGAAGCCGGGAACTTTTGATCTTGAATCAATGGAACAGTTTGAAACACCTGGTGTCAGCTTTTTTATGACTTTGCCAATCGATGCTGACTCGATGCAATCTTTTGATTTAATGATTGATACAGCACGTACAGTTGCCGGTACTTTAGGCGCAGAATTAAAGGATGATCAACGCAGTGTAATGACCAAACAAACGTTGGAACATTGCAGGGAACGGATTAGGGATTATGAGCGTCAACGACTTTTTCGTCGTCCAAAATAACAAGCTTAAGCATTAATTAGTCATTAAAAATGTAGGATGGTGTAAAGCCTGGCGATACCCATCACAATTAAGGATTGCTATGTCTACTCTGCCATTATTTAATGAACATTCAGACGAAATCACACAACTGCGTGAAGAAATTCATTTTCACAATTATCGTTATTACGCATTGGATAATCCGGAAGTTCCTGACGCTGAATATGATCGTTTGATGCGTCGGTTGCGTGAGCTCGAAGAAGCGAATCCAGATTTAATCACACCCGATTCTCCCACACAGCGTGTAGGTTCAAAGCCTTTATCCGAGTTCGTCACTATAGTTCATGAATTGCCCATGCTGTCTTTGGATAATGCATTCAGCGATGAAGACCTGCTCGCATTTAATCAACGTATTTTGGACCGATTAAAGTCGTCAAACGATATTGAATATGTTTGTGAAGTAAAACTGGATGGTTTGGCGATCAGTTTGCTCTATCGCGATGGTGTTTTGGTGCGCGGGGCAACTCGCGGTGATGGCACCAATGGTGAAGACATTACACAAAATGTGCGAACTATTAATTCGATTCCATTGCGTTTGATGGGCAGTGGTTTTCCTGCGGTATTGGAAGTGCGCGGCGAAATTTACATGCCCAAAGCAGGCTTTGATGCTTTGAATGAAAAAGCACGCGCAGCGGGAGAAAAATTATTTGTCAATCCGCGCAATGCAGCAGCGGGCTCATTGCGACAATTGGATGCGCGAATTACTGCCAGTCGTCCCCTTGAAATGTGTGCTTACAGCGTCGGCCATATTGAAGATGGTGATATGCCGTCTACACACCACGATATTTTGCAAGCTTTAAAACAATGGGGATTTTTAACTAATCGCGAAACAAAATTGGTTAAAAATATTGATCAAGCTATGAGTTTTTATCGTGATATAGGTAATCGACGTGAACGATTGGCATACGATATTGATGG
Organism: uncultured Cellvibrionaceae bacterium; assembly: GCA_964537795.1. Lineage (GTDB taxonomy): Bacteria > Pseudomonadota > Gammaproteobacteria > Pseudomonadales > Cellvibrionaceae > Cellvibrio. Next base: position 2,236 of record CAZICR010000499.1, read on the forward strand.
TGTGGTGATAAAAGTCAATTCGATTGAATTACAAGAAGAATTGGGTTTTGTTTCGCGCGCGCCACGTTGGGCGGTAGCCTATAAATTTCCCGCACAGGAAGAAACAACACAATTATTAGATGTTGAATTTCAAGTGGGACGAACGGGAGCAGTAACACCGGTTGCACGATTACAACCGGTGTTTGTCGGTGGCGTGACTGTTTCCAATGCGACATTGCATAACCGCGATGAAATTCAACGTCTCGGATTAAAAATTGGCGATACAGTCATCGTTCGCCGCGCTGGTGA
>CAZICR010000500.1:0-2522 GCA_964537795.1 uncultured Cellvibrionaceae bacterium
ATGCCCAAATGAGGTGCGTCTTCCATTTCTTTGATGAGTACTTCAACCCGATTCGGGTAGCTAATATCATCAGCATCTTGTAATAACATATATTTGCCTTTTGCTATGGCAAGACCGTGATTCATCGCAGTGGGTTTTCCTGCGTTTTCCTGTTGCACTAAAGTCAGTCGAGAATCGCTACAATGTTTTAAAAACGCTGTCGAACCATCCGTACTGCCATCATCAATCACAAGAATTTCTATATTTTGATACGTTTGATTCAAGCAACTCAGAACTGCCTCACGTAAGTACTCTCCTGCATTAAATGTTGGAATAATCACTGAGACTAACTCACTCATATCACAACCTTTCCATAACCTAAATAGTTAACGAGATTGTGAAGTTTTTGGCACATCTTATCTTCAGCAGTAATTATTGAATTGTCTGAACTGAGTGAGGGGGCTTGATTTGATAAATATGTCAAATATTCGGATGCATTATCTAAGAAATACTGTTTGCAAATAAGCTTTAAAAAATCACTGTGATGGTCAAGTCGCCAAGTAATGTGTTCGAATAATTTAATTTCTTTGTGTTTTTTTGTGAAGGGGTAAAGCTTTTCAGGAAGTGAAGAGTATGAATGCTTAAAAGGTTTAAGCTCTAAATCTAAGGCAGATGACCAATCAAACCATTTCCTCCGATTGACAATATCCACTGGCTCCAGTGGAATCCAAGGCACTCTTAAAGCGTCAGCAACAATTGCGCCATGCATCGCTTCACAAATCACGAGCTCTGAGGATTTTATTTGCTCTAAAATGCTAACAACATCATCTTTTGGATTTATAAAATTGATATGCGCTTGCTTACAAGCCTCCTCCCAATTTCCTCTATTTAAAGATAACCAATGAGGCATGAAAGAAACCTTATATTTTTTTTCGAAACCATGATAACTAGGGAATATTCTCCTTATTAAAATCGCTGAATCACCAATTGCAAGATCTGGATTTAAATTGAGTGCCTCAGCTGTCAGCTTGCCTCTTACAAAAAAGAAATTCCATGTCTTATCAAGTTTTGGCAAACTGGTGTAACCTCCGTAGCCAGCTCCAAAAACGATTTTTTCTTTTGTAGGTGAATGAAAGTCATAAATTGTGGACCCAATGCCTATGAAAATTTTATTATCGTCGCCCCATACACCTTCTAACAATTTTGGCCATAAATAATGGTTTAGCTCATCTCCGAAATTGGGCAGCTTACCTCTATAAAAAAAGAGTTCCATTAAATTCTCTTTGAAAATTTTGATTTAAGATAAACAACTTGCGCTCTGGTATCGTTAAAAAACATACAGATGCCGATATAAAGCAATAAAAACAAAGCACTTGATAATAAAAATGATAACAATATGATGTCTATCTCAAAGAATAATTTAGTTAAAAACACCATGAAACCTGCAAATGTAGCCATCAATAATGGTCGCATCGCGCTACTCATAACAATATAAAAATTTAACTTGTGTTTGTTTGATACAAAATAGAAAAAAATAATGACCGATATAGAGTATGTAACACTATAACTAGCAGCCACCCCTGCTATGCCATAATTCAACCCAATCATAAATCCTGCAATAATAAAAGGGGTTGTCAGTAGCCCCCATTTTAATTGCAACCTAGAGTCCCCCGTTGAAAGACTGATAACGGATGGAATAAACGCAAATGCCCCAGCAATTGATGCAGGCGTAAGATAACGAAAAGTGTCTACTGACGCGAACCATTTCGGGCCAAGTAACAAATAAATAATCGACTCAGACTCAATAAACGCGAATATTACAACGGGTGACACCATGCATGAGGTAACAAAAATTAAGTGGTAAACCGCTGTCGACCATTGCGGTTTATCATGAGCGATTGAGCTAAGTGCCGGCAAGGTGACATAGGACAAAGGTGAACTTATTTGTCTAATTGGAAGCATTAATATATTGTATGCTTTGCTATAAATACCAAGGCTATCAACCCCCAATTTCCCACCTATCAACATGTTATCCACGTGGCGGTTGAAATATGTAATAAGATTAAAAAATGTGACCTCTGCGCCAAACTTTAAAATCCTACTAAAATTTGTATAAGTTACCTTTGGTGAAAAATATTTTTTTTCAGAAAACCACCAAGCTATCAAAGCGGCTAAAATTGATTGGATTACAAATTGATTTACAACAGACCAGAAACCCCATCCATTAAAAGCCATTGTTACCGCTAGCAACGCCGAAAAAAAACCTGACCCTGTATCAGAAATAGCAATTATTTTAAACTTTTGGTCTCGTCTTAAAATTGCATAATAGAAGGATGAAATAGACTCTGTAATAATTATGAGAATAATTGCATAAATTAAAAGCTTAAGTTTGGTCTCGTTAAATAAATCAGAAATCGGCTCAATTAAAAAAAAAACAATCAATGAAAGCAAAATAGAAAATAAAACATTAAACCAAAATATTTGATTCAACATTATGTGATTTCCATGCGAGTTCTTGACGATTGCTACAGACATTCCCATGT
>CAZICR010000501.1:0-2516 GCA_964537795.1 uncultured Cellvibrionaceae bacterium
CGCATTATTCCGATGATTTGCAACAGGAATCGCAGCGCTACAAATTGCTTTCCAGTACAGATTCATTAACCGGTGCACTAAATCGAAACGGTTTCGCCACTGAAATGAGCCAGCGAGCACCCACAGGTAGAATGCCACTCAACACCATGCTGATGGTTATTGATCTCGATCATTTCAAAAAAGTAAATGATAACTATGGTCATGATGCAGGCGATGCCGTTTTGCGCGAAGCGGCACAGGTCATTAATAACAATATCCGCGCCACAGATCGTTTTATTCGTTGGGGAGGCGAAGAATTTTTACTCTTTTGCGAGAATACCAATGAACAACAGGCCTTATTAATCGCAGAAAAAATTCGCGCATCTGTTGAAGCCATGAGCATTCGCTACCACGATGAATTGATCCCGGTAACGGTCAGCATTGGCATTGGTGTTGCGACGGCGCATGAAGATTTTGATATTTTATTTCAACGTACCGACAGCGCTCTTTACCGAGCAAAAAATTTAGGGCGCAATTGCATTGTGCTTTCCGATGCTGAAGATAAAGACAAATGAATTCCATGACAGCCCTTATCGACATAGAAACCCTGTGCGACTGGCAAAAAGATGCTGATTGCATATTACTGGATGCCAGCATTCCACCTATAGGCACAGCCCCGGAAAATATTGTTAAAGAAACTATTCCGGGCAGTTTGTTTTTTGATATTGAAAAAAACTTTAGTGATCCTGATAGTGGGTTGCCCCATACTTTGATTAGACCCCAAGAATTTGAACAAAAAGTTCAAGCGCTGGGCATTAATCAACATAGTGTGGTGGTCGTGTTCGATGCTTACGGCGTCTATTCATCACCACGGGCTTGGTGGATGTTTAAAATTATGGGGCACGAAAATGTGTTTGTATTGAATGGCGGTTTGATTGCTTGGAAGGTAGCTGGCTATAAAACTGAATTGGCATTTGCACAACCAAAAAGTCGCGGAGATTTTCAAGCAAATTTTCAAGTTGATCGTGTGGTAACAAAAGAACAAATCGCCGCGCAATTGGATAATCCCCGCTACAAAATTTTCGATGCACGCAGTGCGGCCCGTTTTAATGGCCAGGTTGATGAACCCCGAAAAGGTTTACGTAAAGGTCATATTCCCGGCTCGTACAATATCCCCTTTCCCACACTTATCGAGTCAGGTTTTTTAAAACCGGAACTTGCCGAAAATACTTTAAAAAAAACATCTTCAAATAATTTTGCTTTCAGCTGTGGCTCAGGCATCACCGCTTGCGTACCTCTGCTCGCTGCTTATGAATTAGGTTATCGCGATCTCAAACTTTATGATGGCTCCTGGGCTGAATGGGGTGCGGATGTATTGTTGGCGATAGAGGTTGAGTAGCTATTGGTTTTCGGGTAAATAGAGGTTTGTCATCGCAAAGGCAAAGCTAGTCGTCAACTTATCAGGAACCCATAATGAACATCTATAAAACTCCCGATTCAAATAGCGAGAAACCGGAAAGTCTACAGTTCAAACCAGTAAATGCTATTTGTTATGGGTTGTTGATAGCAGTTGTGTTAACAATGATAGTAAGCACAGTTGAAGCAATGGCTTTTGCGGCAATCATTGCAATTACACAAGGAGTTGAAAGTATTTCCGCTGATTTTTTTGCGGAAAATTCGCTGTTTTTGGCAATTGATTTAATGGTAACTTTTGCCTGCTTATTTTATGCGGGACAAATGACGGGTAAATATGCGTTTGGTCAGGAATTAAAATTTGGATTAATTGTAGCTTTACTGACATTGTTAATTTACGTTTTAATTTATATCTCTATAGAGTCCACGGAGAATTATCCTCTGTGGTATGACTTGATGACTTTCATTAATATTTTTGTTGGCATACTGTGGGGTGCTAAATCGGTTAAGCGATCCAATTCAAATTTTGGTAAAAATTAAATTTAAAAATACATCAAAAATAATCTGACTAATAAAAAAAGCCCGGTTTTACCCGGGCTAAAATCAACAGCACAACACACAACAAAACACTATTTTTCAAAATATTTAATTGAAAAAATTAAATTTAAAATTGGGTAATAAATTTCCAGGCTTCGCCAGGAATCCAGGTGTCGGCTTTTCCGGCGTCGTGCTGTGATGGCCAATGGCCGCCGTCAAACGCACACCAACGAACGGGATAGCCCTGAGTACAACCTTGATAGTTGGTACAAATGTGAGTACCACTCCCGCGAGCAGGCTCCGGCGGATTTTGTGTGGTGCATTTGTTATTTTTGACAAAACGATCACGAACTCCACGCCCCAGCGAAATGCCCAGTACTGTGTCATCAAGACCATGTGTTGCAAAGAAGGCAACTGGTGCGGTGCCACCATCGCAACCACTGAGTTGTGCACCTGAGTAAAGTGCAACACCGCGAAACACGTTGGAACGTGCGCAGGCGAGAGCGTTAGACATACCTGCACCAAAACTAAACCCAGTGGCGAAAATACGGGTCTTGTCTATACACAGATTTGTTTGCACCTGATTC
>CAZICR010000502.1:0-2516 GCA_964537795.1 uncultured Cellvibrionaceae bacterium
GTTTTTCTTTCACATCCAGCCAAACAAAAAATCAAGGTAAATAAAACACAAATTAGCCCGGCATTATTCCAACGACGCGTGCACATGGATTCCTGCCTTCGCAGGAATGACGAGCCAAAAATTTGTGTAAAGATTATTTTATTGTAGAAGCTGCTTCCTGTGACCGCACCGGGCAGGCACAGGGGCCTGCCCCTACTATGGAAAGGCTTAATTGCCAAAAGATCTGTCATTTACTTTTTCTCCGCAAGATCTTTTGCAAATGCGTCGAAATTGTATTCCCTGCCTAAAAAGTTTTTAACCAAATCAGCAGCATCCTGACTGCCGCCGGGATTTAAAACCGTTTTACGATAATGCTGTGCCAACTCTGAATTGCGTAAACCTTTTTTCGCAAATTCACTGTGCATATCGGCGGCAATGACCAAAGACCACATGTAGGTGTAATAAATAGCTGAATAACCATTTAAATGACCGAAACTGGTATAAAAATAAGTATTGTCGACATAACCGAAAGGAGAATATTTTGATTGCACTTGTGCCATCAATTTATCCAAATCCACTTTAGCCGGGTCCTGGTTATAAACAGACAAAGACAGTGCTGCGTAAAACAATTGATGTTGGGTCCACATGCCTTTTCCGAACTCACGTCCGGCCTTCATTTTTTTAATGAGATCAACAGGAATGGCTTCGCCTTGTTGGTTGGTAGCAAAACTACGCAAGGTTTCTTCGTCCCAAACCCACTCTTCCAACATTTGCGAAGGCGCTTCAACAAAATCCCACTCGGTTTTTATACCTGAAAAATACATCCACTTTTGATTACCCGCAAATAATGCATGGAGCAAATGGCCAAACTCATGTAGAAAGGTTTCAACATCTGTATGTTCCAGCAAACCTTTGCCATCACCTCCCGGGAAATTGCATACCAGTGCGTGCGTGGGTAATTGAACGCCTTTAATACCATTCACCACAGAGAACTGTGCTGCGTGATTGTATTTATTTTCACGGGGATGCATATCCAGATAAAAACGACCAATAACCTTTTTATTTTCAACCAATTCATAAGCCTCAACCGATGGATGCCACACATCAGTTTTCCAAGGACGAATTTCCACCCCAAATAAATGTTCACTTAACTCAAATATACCTTTGCGAACTTTTTCGTATTGAAAATACTTACGGATTTCTTGCGCATCCAGTTCATATTGTTCTTTTTTAATCAGATTCTCGGCGTAAATTTTTTGCCAATCGGTCACTTTCTGAATGGATGGATCAATTTTTTGCATGCGTTTCAATAAAACATAATATTCCTGTTTTGATTTTGCCGCTGCAATTGAAGACACCTTATCAATAAAATCCTTCGCATTTTCAGGATTTTTAATCATTTTATCTTCAGTTACAAATTCAGCGAAATTTGTATAACCCAACAACACTGCAAGTTCATGCCGTTTTTGCATTAACTTCATTAATACATCTTTATTTTTTGGGTAAGCCTGCTGGCGAAACAAAATATAATACTGTTTGCGTAACTCATCATTTTTTGCGTATTGCATAAAAGGATAATAATCAGGATAGGCAGTACCCAGCAGTATTTTGCCTTCGGCATTGGGTTTATGGTTATCAATATAATCCTGGGGCAAACCATCGAGATCTTTTACAGAATTCAATACCAGCTGTTTTGAACCTTCACGGATGTTTTTATCAAACTCCTGGCCGATTTGTATAATCTCATCACTGAGTAGTTTGATTTTGTTACGGGTGGGTTCGTCTTTATCAACACCGGAGCGTTTGAAATCAAGCAACATCTGCTCAACGTAGCGTTTATCTTCTGCCGAAAGGCGTGACAGTTTTATGCGTTTGATATTGTCATAGAGGGGGCGAGACAAACTGATATCGCTGACCAGACTCATCCATTCCTTTTCACAAAATTCAGCGGCAGTTCGCAAACTCGCATCTGGATGAACGTTGGCGTATAAACCCGCCAAATTGACTTGCTTGTCGATCAGTATGTCCATTTGATTGATTTTTTTTAACAATTTCTGATCGGCAAAGGCTTTTTTGGTCTTTCCAAAAACCATCAACTCAGAACTGACCTGTTGGTAATCTTTTGCACAGGATTGAATGTAATTTTTTGCCAATTGTGTCTCAGGTTCCGGCCAAACAGGTTCAGCAACTGCAGAGACTGAAAAGGCAGCGAAAAGAGCGCAAACAGACAACTGGCGCATAAATTTGCTATTTATCTCTAATTTAATCTGAATACTCATAGAATTTATTCACCTTGTTTATTAAGCTCTGGCGGCAATACTACATTTTTTATTGAGAGTCTTGCACCTTTGATTGGAATTTTTGGTTTTTGGGTGGCCCGGCTAACAATTTTTAGCATTACTGCTAAGCTTCAAATGAACTGATGATTCAGGAAATATAACAGGGCGTATGAACCAGTATCTACTCACAGAAGAACAACGCGACTGTCTGCAAGAAATTACGAATGTTGCCATGGGACAGGCGGGAGATCGACTGGC
>CAZICR010000503.1:0-2504 GCA_964537795.1 uncultured Cellvibrionaceae bacterium
TTTGTAATCTGCTTGGCGAATACTTGGCAGCAGAAGGATTTCAATATACCCAGGTGCACGATGGTCAAGCGGCATTAGAAATTACCGGCAAACAGAATTTCGATTTAATTATTCTGGATGTCATGTTGCCTCAAGTCAGCGGATTCGACGTACTTAAAACCTTGCGGGTGAGTGATCAAACTCCGGTGATTATGTTAACCGCAAAAGGCGACACAGTTGATCGTGTTATTGGGTTGGAAATAGGTGCTGACGATTATCTGGCAAAACCCTGTGACCCACGTGAATTGGTTGCGCGCATTCGCGCATTATTGCGCCGAACTGCACAGTCACATAACAGCTCCCCTGAAAAATTAATGTCCGGAAAAATCACATTGCATTTGGGAACACGCTCGGCTTCATGGGATGGCCATGATGTGAATCTAACCGGTACTGAATTCAGCGTACTGGAAATTTTGGTGAGACGTGCAGGCCAGGTGATCAGTAAAGATGAAATGACCGAGCAAGCATTAAATCGAAAATTAACACCTTACGACAGAAGCATTGATGTGCATGTCAGCAACATCAGGAAAAAGATTTCCCAGGCAGGCTGCCAACGCGAATTGATCATCAATGTGCGCGGTGCGGGTTATATGCTAACGCTGGCTGACGCAGAATAATTTATGTTTTCAATGACGCGTTTATCACTCAAAATATTTTTTACATTTTGGTTGATTACAGCTGTCATCATTGTGGGCACCAACATAGTAGTCCACTGGTTCGACATTACACCGGAGGGTAAAAGCCCACATAGCCCCGAAGAAGAACCTGCAAAACGATTATTGTTTCAAATTGTGGGTAATGCCTTGAATCGCAGCACAGCGGAGTTCGCGGAAGATCTTCGCAATATGCCTCGTTGGTCAACACGTTTTATATTTGTTATCGATAAAAATGATGAAGATTTGCTTCAGCGCCCTCTTCCACCCGGAGTAATGGTATTAGCTCCCCAACTCACCAGCGAACAACCTTTTGGCAGAATTCAGGATAGAAACCGAAAGATATTTGGTCGTTATATTACACTCAACGATGGTAATTCCATTCGGGTGATCACCATCTCGTCCAGTAATGATGATGGCCCTGATCGAGATATTATCTGGGAGTTATTTATCGATAATATCTGGCCCTTACTGCTGGTATCCATTTTGGTCAGTGGCAGCGCCTGTTTTTTTCTTGCGCGTTATTTCACCCGCAGTATCAATACACTTCAACAGGCCACGCAACAAATTGCGCAAGGAGATTTGAGTGTACGTATCAGTGATCACTTTGCCGGAAGAAAAGATGAAATAGCTGCACTCGGCCGCGATTTCGATCATATGACTGAACGACTTGATCAATCGATGCAAGAACAAAAACGATTGATAAAAGATGTCTCCCATGAATTACGCACACCACTTGCACGATTGCAATTCGCAGTTGAACTTGCACAAAAACGCAGTAACGGTTTGGTGGATACCGAACTGGCGCGCATTAAACAAAATGCGGATTACCTGAATAATATCATTACCGATATTTTAAGCTTGCCTGTGCAGGGACAAAAATTTGAACTGGATGATGTCACGGATTTGGTGAGTTTGACCTGTACTTTAATCGAAAACTATTCAATTGAAGCCAGCGAGAAAAATGTCAGCATTGAATTTAATTGCACAGAACAGGAAGCACTGGTAGCAACCCACGGCAATATGCTGCTTGGTGTTTTTGAAAATATTTTACGTAATGCGCTGGCATACACTGATGAAAATACAAAAATCAAAATTGAACTGCGTCAACTAAACCGCCAGTTTTTGGTTACCATTACGGATCAGGGATCAGGCGTTGATGAAGCACATCTCGAAAATATTTTTAAACCTTTTTTTCGAACCGATGAAGCCAGAACGCGTGAAACCGGTGGTTATGGTTTGGGGCTTGCCATTGCACATCGCAGCGTTTTACTTCACGGTGGCAAAATTTCTGCGATGAATAATCCTGAAAGAGGATTAACCCTGAGTGTGACCTTGCCGCAATTGATAATCTGAATTTACTCAGGCACGAACAAAATCGACGCTGAATTTATGCAATATCGCAAACCGGTTGGAGCAGGTCCATCCGTAAATACATGCCCCAAATGACAATCACATTTTCGGCACACGACTTCGGTTCTGACCATTCCGTGTGATCTATCCAGGTTTTCTTTGATAGCAGTTTTATTAATTGGGATAAAAAAACTCGGCCAGCCACAACCAGCGTCGAATTTGGTATCCGACAAAAACAAAGGCTCACCGCAACATTTGCACTTGTATTCTCCCTGACGGAATTCCTGCCAATAGGCCCCGGTAAAGGGACGCTCGGTTCCCTTTTCACGACAAATACGATACTCCTCGGGGGTGAGTTTTTCTTTCCAGACACTTTCATCAATTTGCAGCTTGTCAATCATAGCAACCTACCCTATATTTTTCTTGACAGATCAACCATTTAGGTTCGATTATTCGAGC
>CAZICR010000504.1:0-2483 GCA_964537795.1 uncultured Cellvibrionaceae bacterium
CGTATATGTCGCATAGTGATTAATTTTTTAATGGTTGAACCAAAACCCAGGGTTTGATGACCAGCGCCCAAACGACGGCATCTTCTTGATACCACTGCATGGCTTGTGCATCTTTCACTACATCCAACAATCCTGTTTCCATCCAGTGTTTAATTTGCACGGCATTGTCTTCAGAAATTTTTGTGGCGACTTGAATTAAATCAAGTGAAGCATCTACAAAAATTGCATTGCCAGACGCAAAATATCGTTGCAGTTCATGCCAGCGGATTTGTGCGGTTTCGAGGTTTAGTTTTTGTTCGAGTTCGTTTGACAATTTTGGGTGCTCTTTACATTTTTCCAGGAATCCTTACCCCCTCCCAACCTCCCCCTTGGCAGGGGGAGGGGCTTTACTCCCTATTTTTTACGGAGTGAATTCTGTTCCCTCCCCTGCCAAGGGGAGGGTTAGGGTGGGGTAAAGCTTTTAAATATTTACCATCATCGCCCGCGCCACCCGCGAACCCGTTTCCCTATTCAACGCGCGACTAATTTTTTCACCCGCCAGTATTAATTTCTGCAAATCTACACCATGTTCTATTTGCAATCCATTCAACATATACACCAGATCTTCGGTGGAGACATTACCGGTTGCGCCTTTTGCGTAAGGGCAGCCGCCTAATCCTGCAATTGATGAATCGACAACACTAACCCCCATTTCCAGCGATGCAAAAATATTCGCGAGTGCCTGCCCATAAGTATCGTGCATGTGAACAGCTAATTTTTCTATGGCAATTTTTGTAGCGACAGTGTCGATAAGTTGTTGGATTTGTCCGGCAGTACCGACACCTATAGTGTCGCCAAGAGAAATTTCATAACAGCCCATGTTTAATAAATCATTCGCGATACTGGCAACTTGTTCAAACTCGACTCTACCGGAGTAAGGGCAGCCTGCAACGCAGGAAATATATCCGCGCACGGGGATATTTTTTTCTTTTGCAGCTTCAATAACCGACTCAAAACGTTTCAAACTCTCGGCAATTGAACAATTAATATTTTTTTGACTGAAGGCTTCCGAAGCGGCTGCAAAAATGGCGACTTCATTGGCGTTCACTGCGATCGCGCGTTCAAATCCTTGCAGGTTGGGAATTAATGCAGCATAGGTGACATGGGATTTGCGTTGAATGTTGGAAAAGACTTCGGCGCTGTCGGCCATTTGTGGGACCCATTTGGGATTTACAAAACTGCCCGCTTCTATGTAAGTGAGCCCCGCATCAACCAAATCATTGATCAATGTGATTTTGGTTGATGTGGGAATTAATTGTTTTTCGTTTTGCAATCCATCGCGTGGGCCGACTTCAACAATTTTGACTCGCTTCGGGAATTTCATGCTGGTAAAACCAATTATGTTGCTGAAGTGATGATGCTGATCATCACCCCGGCTGCAATTGCAGAACCAATCACACCTGCAACGTTGGGGCCCATAGCATGCATCAATAAATAATTTTGCGGATTGGCTTGTAAGCCCAATTTATTGGACACTCGTGCGGCCATAGGCACAGCAGACACACCGGCGGAACCAATCAAGGGATTAATTTTATCTTTACTGAAAAGATTCATGAGTTTTGCCATCAACACACCGGCGGCAGTACCTATGCCGAAAGCAACAATGCCGAGGGCTAAAATGCCGAGAGTTTTTGGGTCCAAAAATTTATCAGCAGCTAATTTAGAACCAACGGATAAACCCAAAAATATGGTGGTGGTATTAATTAACGCGTTTTGTGCTGTATCCGATAAACGATCCACCACACCGCATTCGCGCATTAAATTTCCAAAACAAAAACTACCGAGCAGAGGCGCAGCATCAGGTAAAAATAATCCGACCAGTATCAACATCACAATCGGGAAAATAATTTTTTCACGTTTGCTGACGGTGCGTAATTGTTGCATCACTATGCCGCGCTCTGCTTTGGTGGTGAGTGCGCGCATTATGGGTGGTTGAATTAATGGCACCAATGCCATGTAGCTGTAAGCGGCAACGGCGATGGCACCGAGTAAATCCGGCGCTAATTTATTGGTGACATAAATTGCAGTGGGGCCGTCAGCACCACCGATAATGCCAATGGCAGCAGCTTCAGCAATCGTAAAATCCAAACCAAAATAACTTAAACCAATTGCGCCCAATACCGTTGTGAAAATTCCAAATTGTGCAGCGGCGCCGAGTAATAAAGTTTTTGGATTGGCAAGCAGTGGCCCAAAATCTGTCATGGCGCCAACGCCGATAAAAATCAGCAAAGGTGCAACACCACTGGCGATAGCGGTTTTATAAAAAGTGTAGAGCATGCCATCGCTGTAACCGGCGGTTTGTACTAATTGCAGTGCAGTTTGATAAACATTCGCGTCAGCAGCCAATAAAGTTTTATAAATTAATGCATCGGGATCATCACCGGTTAAACCGGCCAACTGCGCTAACGCCAAACCAATTTCCGGTGTGCCGTTTTGCAATGCTT
>CAZICR010000505.1:0-2462 GCA_964537795.1 uncultured Cellvibrionaceae bacterium
GATATTTATGTGAAGGCGTGGGATTTTGCGACTTTGGCGCATCAAGGGCAGACTTATGGTGGGCCGGTTGAGGGGCAGAGGTTTGAGTATATCAATCATATTGGTAGTGTTGCGATGGAGTTGATCTGGGCGCTGAACAGTACGCCTGATGTGGATGCTAATCTCGCGATTCAATGCGCGCTTCTTCATGACACTTTGGAAGATACAAAAGTGACTTATGACGAATTACTTTCAACATTTGGCAAGAGTGTTGCGGAAGGTGTGCTGGCTTTAACAAAAAATGAAAGTTTGCCAACAAAACAGGAGCAGATGATTGATTCTTTAAACAGAATTAAAATGCAACCAATGGAAGTTTGGATGGTTAAATTGGCGGATCGAATCACCAACCTTTCTGCACCACCTTTTTATTGGACCAAGGAAAAGAAAATAAGCTATAGGGAAGAAGCACTGCTCATTCACAAAGAACTGCATGCCGCCAATAGTTTTCTCTCTGAAAGGTTTATTTCTCGCGTAAATACTTATCAGGATTATATTTGAACTAACCCCTAACGTGTTCCCGAATTTATTTTTAACATTAAATTTAATTGATTACTGATGATTTGAAATTCTTCGAATTGACGATGGGTTAAGTGTTGTTCTGCAGCATCGGCATAAATAAAAGCCAGGATACGCTTTTCTAATTTTAGCGGCGCCAGCATCAAGTCACCTTTATCGATTAGTTTACTTAATACACCCAGTGATTCTTTATTTTTATTGTCTACTTTAAACCAAATGAATTCCTGTAATTGTAAAAAATCATTGAGCAATTCATCTTTGCTGAGTTTATCCAATTCAATGCGAATGGTATGCGGCCAGATTTGGGTGTCTTTGCCAGCCGTGTAGCGAAACTCTGCACATTTGTAGCGATAATCAATCATCGCAATGCACACGCGATCAATACCTGCACCCTCATGTAATGCGTTGATTCCGATCTGCATCACTTTGGCAACGCCATCGCCATTCATTATCAGGGTTAACATTTTATTAACATACTGCTGAAATTCGTAACCGCTTGCTGCTTGAACAGCCGTTGTCAATTGCGAATTTTTTGTTTCCGTTAATAAAGCATCCGCTGCAATAGTCGTTTCAACAGCGGTCTCGCGTTCAATAATATCGGGCGCAGAAACACCATAACATTTGGCAATGGCAGACGCCTCTTCTGCCATTTTTTTCACTTGCACTTTGGCAGCCGATGGGCTGATACGATTGATTGCCGCGACTTGCACATAAATCTTTTGCATTTCGGGTGATGATAAACCCTTGTGAATATATTTACTGATCTCAAGCCCTAATTGAATGGCTGCATTAATCGCATTTGGATGATCACTGCCACTTCCAACAGGAAACACCAAATCCATTAAGGACCAGGATTGTATGATCCCTTTGTTAATTAATTGAATATCGGTACCCAGATGTTTCATACCTATAGCGGTTTCACGATCAGGAAAAAAATTACGCTCGGTAATAAAAGCTTCTGCCGCGGCATTTTCTGTAGCCAATAATGCCAACTCACCGACATTGTGCAAAAGTGCTGCAATAAAAACTTGCTCTTTCAATTCATAATTTAACAGCGGTACCAATGCCCTTGCCTGCACTGCCGCATGAAAGGATTTCGCCAAACAGGCAATAATCATGGTTTTATATTTGCCATTCATCAGGCTATCAACAAGACAGGAAGCCAATGCAATATTTTTAAGATTATTGAGCCCCAACAAAACGATACCGCGAGACACAGTTTTAATCGGCACATGCGAATGATTGTAATGAACGGAGTTGGCAATTTTTAAGACTTTTGAAGTCAGATTTGCATCGCGCAAAATAATTTGTGTTAACTCATCTGCCCGGCACTGATCCTGACTACTGAGATCACAAATATCTTTAACAACAGAATTGAATGTGAATAAGTCCTGATCTGTTAGTACTCGCATCCATGCATCATAGCCGCGAATACCACTCATGAATCACCTCAAAAAAACCGGAACTGCCTCACAGTTTAGGGCAACGCAAGAAAGCTGCTAAAGAATAAAAAAATGTATTTTAATTATTATTAGACCGTTAAATTTTAAGAGCACAAAAAAATATTGGCACAACTAACAACTTAATGTTTTTTGCGCCAGCTTGTTTGCAAACAACAAACACAGGTATTGCACCTGTGTTTGTTGAGATCATCAATTAATAACTGAAGCGAAGCCCAACAGAATACTGCCGACCAAAATTGCGATAGTACTCGTTTCGTTGAGCGCGGGTATCGTTGTATAAGTGCTCGTATGTATCACCCAAATTTTGTGCTTCAAACGAGACTTGTACATTGTCAGTTAATGCATAAGTCACCGATGCGTCCAGATAAATACTATCCGCGGTACCATCTGCATCTTGTCCGTTTAAACCCGGAACAATTCGCAAATAATCATCGCGATAGGAAG
>CAZICR010000506.1:0-2461 GCA_964537795.1 uncultured Cellvibrionaceae bacterium
ATCTTCGAAAGGTGTTTGCAGATGTTTGCCAATTAATAGAGATTTAAAGCCTGAGCAGTCGATAAAAAAATCACCTTGGATAATATCGCCACTGCCCAAAACCAAATGCTGAATGAAACCATCTTCTGCACGTGATTGGACCTGGGTAACTGTGCCTTTGGTTGATATCACACCGGATTTAGCTGCTTGTTTGCGTAAAAACTCAACCACAGATTTTGCATCCAGATGCACCGCATAGTTGGCGCCGCCTAAAGGTGTATTTTGTGCCTGATTAGGTAAAAAAAATCGATGGTTTTTTGCCATGACTGCGCAAGGAGAAAAATCTTGCAGAGGAAATTCAACGCCTTCTTCCTGGGCCTTTAACCAACACTGATAAAAATCCTGGGAATCTATAGGTCTGCCAATCACGCCAAAAGGGTGAAAGTAACTGTGGTTGCGTTCTCGCCAATCAATAAATTGTATTCCCAATTTGAAACAGGCTTGGGTTTCTCGTAAAAATTCCCGTTCATCTATTCCCAGATGTTGCAACAAACGCACAAACGGAGGGATGGTCGACTCGCCCACACCAATCACATTAATATCGTCAGATTCAATCACCTGGATTTCACAATTTGAAGGCTTGAGATGCTTTGCCAACATACAGGCGGTAATCCACCCGGATGTACCACCACCAAGAACAACAATTTTTTTGAGTGGCTTGATTCGCATAGTGAGAGCTTATCGCTGCAGGTAATCCAAGCCTAGCATTTGATGCTGCTCAGGTGCCACAAAATTTAAATGCCATTCGGCGCAGGCCTTTATTATTTGCGATAAAAGCTCCATCATTTTGTAACGCGGATAAGTTGCTCGCCAAATCAGCGATACTTTTCTTGCGGGCAAGCCTTCAATACTTCTTAAAATCCATTTGTTGTTGGCATACAGCTGCGAATTCGCAGCAATAAATGGCATACAACCCAGTCCCATTTGGGTTGCGACCAAACCTCTCAAGACCTCATTACTGCTGACTTTTTCGAGATCAATCCTATCGCCAGAGCGCGCTGCAACCTGCTCATAATCGCTCTCTGCAACAAACAACACTGTGCCAACAAGATCCTCAAAAGAAAGAACATTATTTATCGAGAGTTGGTGAGGAACAGGCAACAGTATTTGCCAAGGCTCAGCGAATAACTCCCTGACAACCGCATCTTTAACCGGATAGTTATTCGCAACCAGTACTGCATCCAGACGATTGTTAATTAAATCCTGAATCAGTTCGGAATCCGGTTTTTCATCCAAATATATTTGGGTGGAATATTGCTGATGCTGAAATTGCAATAAAAGCTGGGGGTATAAATATGCACCGAGGGATTTACTACAACCCAACTGAACCGGCGATTGCAATTGATCTTTGTCGGCAGCGACAAGAGCATGAATGCAATTAAATGGTACCAATACTTTTTCTGATGCCTTTGCCAGAGCAACACCTTCTGATGTGATACGAATTCCACGACTCAATCGTTCACACAATAAAAATCCCAATTCATTTTCAAGCTTTGCTATGGCTGCACTCAGCGCAGGTTGACTGACATTGCATCTGGCAGCAGCACGCCCGAAATGATTTTCCCGCGCGAGTGCTACCAAATATTGCATATCATTAATTGAAAGCATAAAAAAGCTAATTACACGACTCGGTTTTAACTCGCGAGGTTTCTTCTATAAACTCGTCCGTCGAACCTTGAAAATGGGCGAGCAACTGATTGCTGTATGGATTAAAGAATTTCATTTGCAAATCATAAGCTGTTTTTTGCCTGGTCAGGGTAAATATTTCTGTTCCGGGACAATCGAGATGCAACCCCCTCTCTTTGACCATCTCTTTTTTTATTTCACACTTTTCAACACCAGAAGCCCAATTGCATTCTTTAACTTCTTTTTCTATTTCTTTTTCGCACAGGCCTGAAAATGTACAGGATTTTTGTTGCTCAATCACAATTGGATCACTTAAAAATCGACGATCAATTTGTCCTTCTATACGCAAGTCCCAATGAGTTTCTGTTGTTTCCAGAGTAAAGCTGCCATGCACCGATTTTTTGTCTAGCAGTGGATCAAGACTGATTATTTGTTGTCGCTTATTTTGAATTATTTCCAATCGTTTAATTTCACTATTCCATGCATGAGTGACATAAATCACCTCAGCCGCTGCAGAATCAAACACGTCCAATCCATTATTTTCTTTAACATTGAATGTTTGTAACTCACCCTGAAAATTTTTTCTATCTTCCATTAACAGGCTGCACCCGGAAAGAAAAAATACTAACCCCATTAACAACAGTCTGCACATGCCAAATCTCCTTTGTCGTAAAAGTTACAGCCTAGACAAAAAAGATTAACCGGATCTGAATTAGCATGCGTCCTTGCATCATCAAATTATTAAGTCGAACGGAAAATAATATTTTTTAATTTTTTCAACTTTGGTGTAACCACT
>CAZICR010000507.1:0-2460 GCA_964537795.1 uncultured Cellvibrionaceae bacterium
GTGAAATTAAATTTTCACGAAGCATGTCGTATTCAAATGTATCGCGAACATTGACATTGTTAGTTCCTCCACCGACGCCCTCAAATCCAACAAGTCCGGTCGTGATATTGGCATTAGGTCTGAATCGCGTAAAAGTGGTTCCACTGGATCCCGGTGCGCCAACGATTGGGGATGTGAGTCCGAGCGTCAGGTAATTAGTTGCCGTTATCTGTTGGGTTCCAATGGTATTGATGGTGATGCCGTTCGAACCCGTACCTGAGATGGTGTAGCATTTGGATTTACCAGTCGCAGGGTCGATATAATCTGCGGACTCTCCAGTCTCGGGGTCGCGGAATAAATCCTGATTGCATCGAGTCCAGTCACGGTGTTGCAGATTGAGTTCTTTTCGCTCGTAAATTTCCAATGAACCTGAAATAGAGAAATCTTCTTCTGAAAAGCCGCCGGAAATAGATAATCGGGTTTGCTCACCTTCGCCTTCAGTCGGATCGTTGAAATCTCCTTCAATAGTGAATCCATTGATATCGTTTCGGGTTACGACATTGATGACCCCGCTGATGGCATCTGATCCATAAATCGATGATGCACCATCTTTAAGTACTTCAATTCGATCCACTATTGCATTGGGTAGAACATTGAGGTCTGAAGAAACAACTTCGCCGCGAGTACCACCGGGCGCTAATCTGCGACCATTTATGAGCACCAAAGTGCGAGACGCACCCAAACCGCGCAGTGAAATAGTATTTGCTCCGGGGCCACCGGCGGTCACATAGCCGCCGAAAGCGTTGTTAATTTGTGCGCCGCCTCCTGTTACTCCGATTCCCTGTAGCAAATCGGCAGGTGTATTTAAACCAGATTCAGATATGAGTTCGCGATTGTAGGTTTTAACCGGAGAAATGGTTTTATAATCAGATTGGCGAATAAGTGATCCCACAACCACTAATTCCTCCACGTCTTCTTTGGTTTCTTGAGCGACCGCACAGGGTAAATTAAACCAGAAGCTTAATACTCCAGCTGAAATAGCCAGTTTGTTTTTTCGGAGCCAAGTGGGCGGATTGATGATAATTGACTTCATGGAAACTCCTACAGGGTGTTTGATCAGATGGTCAGTTTGTTTTCCATAGTCTCTCAGATGTCGGCCTCCCTGATTGTTGTGCTGTTTTTTAACAAGCAAATTCTCTGCCTAAGAAAAATATTATTTGTGTATGAACTGGCGAAAGGTGCAACTAGAAAGGAAAAGTAGATCAGCGAATAGATATTTATGCGCCAAACCGGTTTTTATTTTTGATTAAAAATGAGCAACAAAAATTATGCAAAATATTCCGGATGTTCTTTGGGGATCAATTCCAGAATCGCGAACACATCTTGTAAGTGAACACTCATGGCGGTAGCTGCTTTATCGGCAGAACCGGATTTGATGGCTTTAATGATGGCTGTGTGTTGATTCAATATACGTTTGTACTGGCCACTGATATGCAAACTTAAATTCCGAACCCTGTCCATGTGCGCTTTTTCGGCTTCAATTAATTCAGCCGTACGAAAATGTTTGGTTAAAATGGCGAGTGATTGATGAAAATCGTCGTCGAGATTTTGAAAGGCTAAGGAGTCATCATCATCGGCCGCTATTTTTTGATCATCAAGAATTTTTGCACATTTGCTGACAACCTGATCGCGCAGATCCTGTTCGGCTGCCGCCAAATGGCTTACCACGGCAACCTCAAGTGCTTCACGAATAAATTGCGCTTCATATATTTTGCTCATGCTCAACTTGGTGACATAAGTACCGCGTTGGGGAAGCACCTCAACAAACCCTCTGTTGGATAATTGGATCAAGGCTTCGCGTACCGGCGTTCGGCTCACACCAAATTGTTGTGCCAAGGCTGTTTCGGATATGAGTTGGCCGGGTTGCAATTCCATGCTGACAATAGAGTCGCGAACAAAACCGAAGATCTGACTGGCAGCAGGGCGGTCAAAAGATAATTCTTTCGGTTCTATTTTTAAGGGAAAAGGAGATGGCTTTGTCACGTATATTCCTTGGGAGAAACTCCACTCAAGTTCTTTCAGCGCTTGGGTTGTAGCTTGTGGCTGCGGCTATAGTATCGTAAATTTTTTTACCAGGTTTAACTTTTATGTGTGTGGTGCTTGGTTAGGGCAATCACTAGTCGTAGAATGCCAGTCCCTGTCAGATGTGATGTTGATGTCCATGATTCCTGCCATAAACCAGACCTCCAGTGTTCAAGTCCTTTATTTGCGCTTTATGCAAGCTTTGCCTGCGTGTGGCTTCAAAGGCGATGTGAACCCTGACTATGCCAATCGCACTGTGCTGGCAACGGACAATTCCATTTATCAAGTTTTGCCCCAAGGTGTTTTGTATCCGCGTGATGCAGCTGATTTGCAAATAATTGTACGTTTGAGTCAGCAAGACGAATTCCAATCGATTGTGTTGAGTGCACGTGGTGGCGG
>CAZICR010000508.1:0-2454 GCA_964537795.1 uncultured Cellvibrionaceae bacterium
TGTTATCTAATCTTGAATCATTGATATCAAACCGATCAATGCTAGCACCAGAGAATTTATCATGGTCGCTATCTACTTCATCATACTCTAATGAAGAAATTTCAGAATTCGAAAAGTTCAGCATCGAGGTCTCTGATACATCAAAGTCTAAGCTAGAAATTTGAGACAACTCAAAACTGATCTTATAAATAGATGACTCTAAAAACTCAAGCTGATTCAACTTCACGCCTAAATAGCTAAAGTTTTCATTTCTAATACCAACGCGTGCAAACGAGTTAATATTTTTTGGTATTTCGTTTTGCTTCCCCAATAATGAAAGAATCCATGCATAATGCTGTTGTACAATATTATTTTCAGGAAAATCCTCCCAATTATTTTTGGCTTGGTCATACGCTGTTTTTAAATCACCAGTACTCGCAAGTATATAAACGTATATTGATTTATTTTTTATAACGTTTTCTTGCTTACCGTCAAGAATAGTATCTTTGTACTTATCGTAAACCTTTAATGCCATCGAAAAGTTATTATTCTCAACATATCCCTGATATGTTAAAACTGCATTTTTTTCTGGTTCTCTAAGTAGTCTATTCCATTTAATTTGTGCCAAATCTCTTTGTGCACTGGCTTTAGCGACGTAGATATAGCGACGTTCAATCTCCCCCCTATAATTCCACCATTGATCACCCCAGTCTTCTAGCGACTTGAATAAGAAGGAACCATAACCACAATTCCAATTAGAATACAATTTCCCATCCAAGCCATAACTTGCCAAGATAAAGTATTCCCCTCCGATATTAAAATTCCCTAAAACCTCTGTATATTTTTTAATTTGACCTTTGTATAAATCGATTACTTTGAATTTCGCTTTAGATTCGTTAGATTTAACAACTATGCCCCTAAAAATGATTGAAGATCGCAAAATAACGTAATCCATTCCTGACGGAATGCAACTCTCTGCGAAAGACAATTTGCACGAAAGAATTAATAACAAAAAAAGAACTATCTTCCTATATAGAATCATATCAAAAATACTTCCATTCACGATTTCATAAAATTTTTTAGTTACAATACTAAAAATTAGAAAAATTAGAGTCAAAGCAAAATTTATTACACGAAATTACACCAACCATCCCGCATTCCGCTTCACTCCAAAGGGCTACAACTTTGTTGCTTACCTGGGGACAATTTGTCCCTATGTACTCACCAAGTGATTTCAAAACTAATGCAATCAATTCAATAGAATTTGCGATAACTTTGTAATCATTTATCTTTCTTGATTTCCCAATACCCGGTTTTATCAGATCCGATTCTTTTTAATCTGCCCGATTGTTGTAACTGGCTAATTGCCCGGCCAATGGTACGAATATCTTTACCCAACATATCGGCCATTTGCTGTCGTGTAAGCTTCGGGTTGTGCTGGATTAACAGCAAAATAGCATCAGGGGTTTTCTGCCCAGTGGTATTTACAGGGGCAATTACAGGGGCAATTACAGGGGCATTTTGTGTTAAGGTCTGGCTGATAACGGACAACATAAAATGAATAAAAGGTGTGCTATCGGCCTGCTGATCGGCTTCTTCAAGTGCCTTGTAGTATTGCTGTTGATTATCTTTAATCACACTTTCCAAGGGGAGCGATAAAAATAGCGGATGCCACTTCGACAAAATCAAGGTTTGCCATAAGCGCCCCATACGACCATTGCCATCGCTAAACGGGTGAATAAACTCAAACTCATAATGGAATACACTGCTGGTGATCAAAGGGTGATCTTTTGCTTGCGTTAACCACTGAATTAAATCTGCCATTAATCCTGAAACTTTGTGCGCCGGGGGAGCCACATGGTGAACGACATTGCCTTTGTGAATCCCCACCGCTTTATTGCGAAATGTACCGGCATTAGCCAACACCTCTGACATCATCAAGCCATGCGCCGCAAGCAGATCATTCACTTGCGTAGGCGTGAAGTTGGGCAAGGCATCGTAGGCCGCAATCGCCCCTTTTACCTCAGCCAATTCGCGCGCACTACCCATCACCGGTTTGCCATCCACAATGGCGGTAATTTGTTCTTCAGTTAAGGTATTGCCCTCAATCGCCAGCGTACCAGTGATGGTTTTGATACGGTTTTGCTTGCGCAACTGAGGTGATGCATTGAGTGCACTGGTATTGAGCCTGCCGACTTGCTCGCTGATGTTGGCGACAAGATTGAGTATGTCGGTAGTGATGGTAAAGGGTGGTTTGTAGCTCATCTTACGACGCTACCTCTTTCGATTTTGGAAAACTCAAGCTGTTACCCCTCAGATTAAGGGAGTTGGTGAAAATAAAAAAGGCATACATTTTTATAATTCGACCAGCGATACAACCACATTAGCCGTTTCATTCGACACATAAACCATCTTCTCAGTAATCGTTACCGTCCATTATTAATTTCGTAGTCCCTTTTTCGTCATCAGGTTAAC
>CAZICR010000509.1:0-2451 GCA_964537795.1 uncultured Cellvibrionaceae bacterium
AAGCGCGTGAAATTTTTTCATCTATCCCCAGTATTCAATTGGCACTGGATAAATTGACGCAAGTGGCTGACACAATAGAAAGACGTTATCCGGAAATTGAGTTGTATTTTGATTTGGGCGAATTGCGTGGATATCACTATTTGACCGGAATTGTGTTTGCTGCTTTTGCTCCGGGTTATGGCAATCCAATTGCCAGTGGTGGTCGTTATGATCAAATTGGCGAAGTGTTTGGACGTGCGCGACCCGCTACGGGTTTTGCCGTTGATATTACCGCTATCAGCAAGTTGGGACTGCTCAAACCTGTTGGTGTCAGCGCCATAGGTGTTGTTGAAAATACCGATGAGGCTCAGTGGCATGCTATTCAAAAATTGCGGCAGTCAGGTGAAAGAATTACCAGTATTCACCAACAATCCGATTGGCAAGAATTGGGCTGCGATCGCCAATTGATTTTGCAAGACGGCCAATACCGGGTCGTTCCTTATATTCATTCGATTTAATTAGCAGAGAGTTAAACCAGTCATGGGTAAGAACGTCGTTGTGTTGGGCACTCAATGGGGTGATGAAGGTAAAGGCAAGATTGTGGATTTGCTGACAGATCAGGTTTCATTGGTGACACGTTTTCAAGGTGGTCACAATGCCGGTCACACTTTGGTGATTCAGGGTAAAAAAACCGTTTTGCATTTGATCCCATCTGGCATTCTTCGTGACGGTGTGACTTGCCTGATTGGTAATGGCGTGGTTTTGTCACCTGAGGCTTTGCTGAAAGAAATTTCCGAGCTGGAAGCGACAGGCGTTCCTGTGCGCAAACGCCTGCGCTTATCTCCGGCCTGTCCGTTAATTCTGCAATACCATGTGGCTTTGGATCAGGCTCGTGAATTGGCACGTGGCGATGCCAAAATTGGCACCACTGGTCGCGGTATTGGTCCTGCGTATGAAGACAAAGTGGCCCGTCGCGGTTTGCGATTGGGGGATCTGAAAGACCTGAATAGTTTTGCTGTGAAATTAAAAGAAATCCTCGTCTATCATAATTTTGTTCTCACGCAATATTTCAAAGTCGAAGCTGTCAGCTTCGAGAAGGTACTGGCAGATTGTCAGGCTTGGGCTAAAGAACTGTTGCCAATGATGGCTGATGTGACTGATTTGCTGCACAAAGCTCGTGAAGAAGGTGAAAGTATTCTGTTTGAGGGCGCTCAGGGTTCATTATTGGATATTGATCATGGTACTTATCCTTTCGTGACATCATCCAACACCACTGCGGGTGGTACGGCAACGGGCTCAGGTTTTGGCCCCTTGTATCTGGATTATGTTTTAGGTATCACCAAGGCCTACACCACGCGTGTGGGCTCAGGTCCTTTCCCAACAGAATTGAGCTGTGACGTGGGTGAGTACCTGGGCAAGAAAGGTCACGAGTTCGGTGCAACCACCGGTCGTAAGCGTCGTTGTGGTTGGTTTGATGCGGTTGCTGTGCGCCATGCCAATCGTATTAATAGTGTTACAGGCATTTGTTTGACCAAGTTGGATGTTCTTGATGGCCTTGAAACCGTCAAAATCTGTGTCGCGTATCAAAATGGCAAAGGTGAGCCAGTCAACTCTATGCCTTATGATGCTGATGGCTGGGCGGATATAAAACCAATCTACGAAGAAATGCCAGGTTGGTCTGAGTCAACAGTTGGTGCGCAAACTTTGGATCAGCTTCCTGCTAACGCGCGTGCTTATATTGATAGGCTGTCTGAGTTGATTAAGGCGCCAATTGATATTATCTCGACAGGCCCCGACAGAGTCGAAACTATAGTGCTGAGACATCCATTTGCTTCCTGAAACCGATAACATGACAGCGGTAACAAGCTGTCATGTCTAAAAGGTGAACCTGACTATTTGTTACTTTTCGTTGCACTTCAGGTCTATCTAACTGTTTGATTCTAATAAAAATAATTATTTACTACTATCCACAATTGACACTCTCTTCCCTGTCTGGCTAGGATGCTGGAGGCCGTCAATGGGCTTATCCCATTGAGCGGTTATAGCAAGTTCTTGCACAGTCTAGAGCTTCCTAAAAAACTAATCATAATTACTTTAGGAGTTGGCTATGGGGTTCCATAAAAATCAACGGGAAAAACTGTTCAAAAAGTCATTATTGGCTTTGTGTGTGATGGCGGTCACATCGCCTTCATTTGCACAGGATGATGAGAAAGTAGAAGATGCGGACGAGATTGTTGTTACTGGTATGCGTCAAGCATTAGGTAATGCCCAAGATATCAAGCAGAACGCCGATACGGTGGTTGATTCAATTACGGCTAAGGATTTTGGGTCATTTCCAGACAAATCCGTTGCTGAAGCTCTGCAGCGTGTCGCAGGTATTACGGTTAATCGTTTTGCTGCGACCAGCGATACAGCTCACTTTTCAGCTGAGCCGTCTGGTGTGATAGTGAGAGGCCTAAATCAGGTACGAAG
>CAZICR010000510.1:0-2215 GCA_964537795.1 uncultured Cellvibrionaceae bacterium
TGATAGTACTGATGCCAGCCCGGAATATGCGGGTCTCGATTATCAAGTGCAAATTATTGGAGCGAAACCAAGAGATTAATACTCACTGCAACCAACGCAGGTTCATAACCTGCGTTGGTTTTTCAGGATTTACTTTTTATTTATCCGATCAATATTCACTTCAATCCAATCAACCAGATCGCTAACTTTTTCAGCTATCTCTCTTCCCACCAACGTCAAACTATATTCAACGTGAGGAGGCGCAACCGAAAACTCTTTTCGATCAATAAACCCATCCCTCTCAAGGTTTTGCAAAGCTTGAGTCAACATACGCTCACTGATTCCACCAATCTTGCGACGCAACTCACTGAATCTATAAGTTCCCGTCAAGAGAGCAGCTAACACCAACACTCCCCATTGGCTGGTGACATGATTAAGAACAAGTCTTGATGGACATCGGCGGACAAATACATCTCCTTTTTCAAATTTATTAAGCAGCGATCCTTTAATTTCTTTGGTTATTTCAGATTTCACTGGAGCTGTCATTTTCAAACCAACCTTTTTGTTTGCACTGGATTTTAAAGAGATGTACATGTTGCGCCCGCTACCCGACTGTATTTTCCAGTTCGAATTGGTTTCGCCAGATTTGAACCCCGTTGAATATCGTTATTCAACGTTAGTGTTTGTGCATGGGTAAAATAACTTAAAAAATTAGTAACATTAACGAAAAGCTTTTTATTATCAGCTTGTTTTTCACATCAGTCTCCGAAGTGTATAAATTGAATGTATCGATTATTTTTATCTGCATCCAGAGGCACTTTTCGAACAGTCGCTATGATATTCGTGAGGGGGAAAAATCACCGTAATTAGTTCACCTTTTAAATTCTTAACAATTAATCTTTCAAAAACCAATCATCCCTGTAAGTTTTGACCAGATCCGGATAAAAGATAGTGAACATTGTCGCAACAGAACCATTGATAAAACCTTCGGGGAAGGTCATTACAAAAAAGATAATGAAATTATCCATAACTGAATTCAATTCCACTTCACTGTTTGAAAAATGAAATAGCGATATCGCAGCAAGCCCGGTCAAAAGACAGCTTATCATAGCGCCAAAAAAACCAACTCCCCAAATATAAGTAAACGGGTTTTTGAATTTCCAGCGATTCACCAAAGCTATTACCAATAATGCCCAGGACACAGGAACCAGAACCGACAAACAAAAATCGACTGGTAAAGTTGAAAGATTCAGTTCCAAAAAAGCAAGATCAACGCTTTGTGATACCGCACCATAACTCAACTGGATAATTTTCAAAGTTAACAAGGCCAGCAAGCCAATCACTAATGCCAGTGACCAACCAAATATCATAGTCACTACAGTCACCAGCAAAGGATGAAAAGCCAACACCCCCATTATTCTGATTTGCAACATCCAGATAATCGCCAACACTATGACAGTCGCGAAAAAAAAGTGTTGTCGCTGTTGTTCAGCAAATAATAATTTCCAGGGTGCAAAACGAATAGCCAATAAAATCATCGGCAACATAATTGCCATACATGTCCAAAACAACAGGCTATTGGGTGGCAATAAAATATTCATTATTAGCTCTTGGTATCAGGATATTTTTCACGTACATATTCGATTGAAATAAAAAAGGCGGTTCAGTGTGACCTGAACCGCCTTTTTTGTCATCACAGGATTAGTGTTTTTTCAACACCACTACTGCGCCACCTGAAGCAGCCAGTTTTAATTTTATGCTATCCCCGGCAGTGTGATTGGCGACAGTTTTTTCAACTGATGAAATCGTTTTTCCATCTTGCCAGATTTCAGCAGAGTATTTTCCTTTAGCTAAAAAATTCAAGGGTATTTCAAGATCTCGTGCGGATTCATTCGTCATTGCACCCAAATACCAATTTTTTCCGGAACGACGTGCAGACACTATGAATTGACCAATATCACCTTGCAGAATTTTGGTTTCATCCCAGGTTACAGGCACATCTTTGATAAATTCCAAACCCTCTTGCCATTCACTTTTGGGTTGTGGCCATTTGCCATTGGTTTTGCTGTAAGTGATCGGAGAATCGGCGAGCATTTGTAGTGGGCTATCGTAAACCACATACATAGCCAAAGCCTGCCCACGTGTTGTTTTTACATAAGGCAAAGTATTGCGACGCAGCGCAGGAAATTCTTCCGCTGTCGTGTGACGGAAGCCACCCGGCGTGTAATCAATTGGC
>CAZICR010000510.1:2225-2445 GCA_964537795.1 uncultured Cellvibrionaceae bacterium
TCATTCGTGTGAAAGGTAAAGTCACATTGTGCGTCGCAGTAATACGTGAACTCCATTTATTGTATTCAGCGCCCAATACACCTTCTTGTGTTAAATAATGAGGATAGGTTCTGACCAATCCATTGGGAGGATAGGCACCGTGTAAATCCACCATTATGTGGTACTTTGCGGTCATACTCAGCAGCTTGTGATAATAGTCCACCATTTCCTGATCGGATCT
>CAZICR010000511.1:0-2434 GCA_964537795.1 uncultured Cellvibrionaceae bacterium
CCCTTTCGGGAGGAGAGAGGCGAAGGGTTGAGATCGCCCGCGCCCTTGCGACAGATCCCAAATTCATCCTGCTGGATGAGCCCTTTGCCGGAGTTGACCCCATTTCGGTTAACGACATTAAGGACATAGTGCGTCATCTCAAAGTACGTGGGATTGGTGTACTGATCACTGACCATAATGTGCGTGAAACATTGGATATATGTGAAACCGCTTATATCGTCAGTGAAGGCCATATAATCGCCCAGGGAAATTCCGAAACCATTCTTGGCAACAGTAAGGTCAGAGCCGTTTATTTAGGCGAAAACTTCCGCTTGTGATCCTTAGGCATAGAGATTGCTAGGGTTTTTCGTTCATCCGCCATTAAGTTATTGCCTGCGAGCTAAAGCCTGTCTAAACTCCACTTAAGAATTTAATCAACGCAGAGTTTTGGCGATAAGGTTTTTACCAGCGGCATGAAACAATCTCTCCAACTTAGAATCGGGCAACATCTGACGATGACCCCGCAATTGCAGCAAGCTATCCGACTGTTGCAACTTTCAACGCTTGATCTACAACAGGAAATTCAAGAAGCATTGGATTCAAACCCCATGCTGGAATCGGACGAAGGCTTCGAAGAGCCCATCCCCGGTGATTATGCTGATAGTGATATGGATTTGGCTGACTACACCCGAAAACAGGAAGTCGCTGCCGATCCTGACAGTCCTGAGATTCCTTTTACCAAAAGCGATGAACTCACCTCATCCAGCAGTGATACAAGTTTTGAAGACCCCAGCGATTTCGGCGGCGACAATTTCACCTCCAGCGAAAGCGCAAATGACAACGAACTTTATGGAGAAGGCCAAAATTTTGATGACCAAACTGGTGACTGGCCCGAAGGAATCCCCCAGGACCTTCCCGTCGATACCAGTTGGGATGACGTTTATCAAACATCCGGCAGCGGCAATACCAATTACGATGGAGATGAATCCGGTGACTTTGAAAGTCGTAGAACAGCCAATGATTCACTCTACGATCATCTGACCTGGCAACTTAATTTAACTCCCATGTCAGACCGCGACCGCATAGTCGCCATGGCAATTATTGATGCCGTCGAACCCAGTGGCATGCTATCCGTAACACTTCTGGATATTTTTGAAGGTTTGCAGCAAGAACTGGAAGAACTTGAGCTGGACGAAGTCGTCGCGGTGCAACATCGTTTGCAGCAATTCGATCCCTGTGGCGTTTGCAGCCAGAATCTTTCTGAATGTTTATTGGTACAGCTCCAGCAATACGCTCCCACTACACCGTTTATTGAAGCGGCCAAACAAATCGTCAAACTTTATTTACCTTTGTTGGCAAGCCGCGACTATCGACAATTAATGCGCCGCACGCGATTGAAAGAAAATGAATTGAGTCAGGCAGTCACCTTGATTCAGGGCTTAAACCCAAGACCTGGAGACATTATCGACACCGACGATACCGAATATGTAATACCGGATGTGTTTGTGGAAAAACGCAACGGGCGATGGATTGTGGAATTGAATCCAGACATTGCACCGCGTTTGCGCATTAATCCCAATTATGCCTCTCTAGTGAAGCGTGCCGACTCAAGTAGCGACAACACTTTTCTCAAAGATAATTTACAAGAAGCGCGCTGGTTTTTAAAAAGTTTACAAAGCCGTAACGAAACCCTGTTGAAAGTAGCGACTTGCATTGTTGAAAAACAACGGGGGTTTTTGGACTATGGTCCAGAAGCGATGAAACCTTTGGTCTTACATGACATAGCAGAATTGGTTGAGATGCACGAATCCACCATTTCTCGCGTCACCACACAAAAATATATGCATACACCGCAAGGCATTTTTGAACTGAAATATTTTTTCTCCAGCCATGTCAGCACTGACTCCGGCGGAGAATGTTCTTCCACAGCGATTCGCGCCATCATCAAAAAACTGGTATCTGCAGAAAATGCCAAAAAACCTCTCAGCGACAGCAAAATTGCTGACATGCTAGCGGAGCAAGGTATACAAGTTGCGCGCCGAACGATTGCAAAATATCGCGAATCACTCAACATTCCGCCATCGAATGAACGAAAAACTTTATAAGACCATACCGACCACTCAAAACAGAGGAAATAAAATGCAGTTAAATATCAGCGGACATCACATAGAAGTAACTGATTCAATGCGTGACTATGTTTCGGAAAAAATTGAACGCCTGTCTCATCATTTTGACAAAATTACCAATACCCATGTGATCCTTTCAGTCGACAAAAACGCTCAAAAAGCTGAAGCTACCATGCATGTCAACGGCAAGGATTTGTTTGCTGAAGCCAACCACGACGATCTTTACGCCGCTATTGATTTACTTGCAGACAAACTGGATCGCCAATTGATCAAACACAAAGAGAAAATGCGAAACCATTAATCATGCAAATTAAAAATATTCTTACACC
>CAZICR010000512.1:0-2434 GCA_964537795.1 uncultured Cellvibrionaceae bacterium
GTGATCAACCCAGACATTGGTACCACTATCAATACGAATCATGTCCGCATCATTACTTGCACCAGCAAGTGCACCGATTTTCATGTTACGAATAACTACGTTGCTGGATTTGTTAACCACAACACCAAAGTTGGCAGATGACCCATTGGCACCCAGAATCGTCACACCCTTGGTGAATTCTTTTATTTCCACCTTACGATACGCTTCGCTCCAGCGAGGGTTAGGACAATTGCCAGATGCATCGACCGTGTGGTCTTTAATCATTTGATTGATGAGTGAATCTTCATTACCTGTGTAAGTGATTACCACAGGGTAAGCACCACCGGCCACCTTGCTACCATTAGCATCGAGCATGGCATCAGCAAGAATTTTATTGATTTCCTCTAAAGATTTGGCTGTGAACGCCTTCGATCCCGAAACTTCACCGCCATCGGTTGTTGAAAAACCACCTGTAGATCCTGCAAAAGAATAACCACCTACCAGCACTGTGGTAGCCAATAGAGATTTTAGAGCTAACTTTTTTCGGGGACTATGAATACTAAACATAATTAGATCTCGCCTTGTTAATACTAATGTGCGATTTGACTGCTTTGCTTACTTAAGCGACGAACGAACAGCAGACTCCAGACAATTACAACAGTATTCGTTTGTCTGAGGTGTGCTCTAGATACGCCGAGCGTATGTCAATAATCTACTGAGTTTGGGGATCACATTCAAAATTTTATATATATAATGTGATTTAGTATTCAGAAATATTATAAGAGTGTGCGCATTGTCAGGTTTAGACCAAGGTTTCTATTTGAATTTTTGAACTCAGATCTCGTTACTGTGGTTATCTTAGCCTATCCAAAAGGAATGGACTCTATTTCAACAATGACTGCAAATATGGCTCCAGTGCCCTAGCCCAAAGTTCATAACCATATTCGTGGGGATGCAATAAATCCGGCATCACCTCTTTTGTCAAAATACCTTCCTGCGTCAAAAAAGCCTGATTGATATTGGCAAAATATATTCTCTTGTTATCTGCGTAACCCTGAATAATGTTATTGACCTGCTCATTGATCAAACGTAATTCACCATCAGGTTTTTCATCGCGCGGAAAAATTGCCAGCAGTAAAATTTTGGTATTGGGTAAACGCTGCTGTAATTCACCCAGAATTTTTTTAATGCCGGCCGCAGTCGTTTGCGGATCTTCACGACGATGACCTGCATTGTTGGTACCTATCATCAATACAGTAACTTTTGGATTCATGCCTTTAACTGCATCATGCTCCAATCGCCATAAAACATTTTCAGTGCGATCACCACCAAAACCTATAGCAAAACCATTACGCGGTTCGTAATATTTTTTCCAAACGTTTGCGCCCTCTTTTTCCCAAGCCTGGGTAATTGAATCACCGATAAATAAAAGATCTATTTTTCCACCTTGATCAACAATTGCTTGGGCATCGGCCAATTTTTGTTGATGACGTGGTAACCACCAATCGATTGACCACCACTCATTTAACATGTCAGGTGTTACTGATTGAGTTTTGTAGTCGGGACAGGAATGCAAGCTGACATTCGCAGGTGCAGCAGAAATGAATTCAATGTTCGCAATTGAAACATCACCCTTTCCACCAACCTCCAAAGCAAAAGGCATAGTCACTGCATTAAAGCTATCCTGATCCTGTTTAAAACATTTCAGTGGCACATAAACTTTTTGCCAACCCTTGCCCACCAATTCACGTGCTTTTAAAGTAAAAGGCACGCGACGATCACAATTTTTTTCCTGACATTCCATTTTGAATGAAACACCACCTTTGGTGAGCTCATTAATTTTGATATCCAATGACATCACACCAGCAGCCATATACGAAGATAAATCCAATGGCATTCCATTTTCAAAAGTTAAACCTGCACGCCAACTATCCTTCCAGGAAAAAGTCAGTGCATCTTTGGTTGAATCTTTATCACTGAGCTGAATTATTACATCATCTTTGGGCAAGCTGGTTGATTCACCGGAAAACTTCTGCTGCGTTTCATAGTTTTCGATGAATAAATTCCAAGTCGGAAGTGGAATGGTTTTGTAAAAGTCGATTTTGGAATCCCTTTGCGGGAGTGTGCAGGTCATGCAACTGGCAATTAATATGCTTAAACCGATTAGAAATATTTTTGATTTCATTTTATATGGCTCGAATTAAATTATTTTGTAGGTTGGGGTGCAAACCGGTGCAAACCCCAACATTCGTCCTCTATATTTATAAACAACTTACCAATGTGTGCCGAGTCGTTGAATCTATATTTGTTCGCAGGTGAAAGTAAATTGGTGGTAAAGCAATAACAGTAAATGCCTGTCTGCGTGTCCAGTGTGATCTAGCTTCAATTAAACAATGGTCCTTGGATAATGAATTACCTCTAAGCCTATGAAAATGTAAAGTGTTATGTCTTGGCA
>CAZICR010000513.1:0-2428 GCA_964537795.1 uncultured Cellvibrionaceae bacterium
ACCAATGAGACTTCGTCTACACGGGTACGCACCATAGTGCCTTGATCGGAAATCAACATGATTTCTTCGCCATCAAAGACTTGTACTGCGCCAATCAATGGACCATTACGCTCGCTGGTTTGCATCCCAATCACACCTTGTGAGCCGCGGCCTTTTGCAGGGAATTCATCAACAGATGTGCGTTTGCCATACCCGTTTTCGCTGACTGTCAGTACCTGGCCGCCTTGCAATGGAATCACCATGCCAACGACTCGGAATCCTTCAGCCATGCGAATACCACGCACACCGCGTGAAGTACGGCTCAATGGACGAATTTTTGCTTCCTGGAAGCGTGCAGCTTTACCCGAACTGGAGAAAAGAATGACATCGCAAGAGCCATTGGTAATCGCTGTGCCTACCAAGGTATCACCTTCATCCAATTCAATTGCACGCAAGCCAACTGAACGCGGACGCGAGAATTGGGTTAACGCCGTTTTCTTCACAATGCCTTTAGCAGTTGCCATAAAGATAAAGTGATCGTCGTCGTATGACTTCACCGGCAATATAGAGGTGATACGTTCGCCCTCTTCCAAAGGCAACAAATTCACTACCGGGCGTCCACGAGACTGACGACCTGCCACAGGGATCATATATACCTTCAACCAATACACCTTACCCGCACTGGTGAAACAGAGAATAGTATCGTGGGTACTGGCAATTAACAGATGCTCAATAAAATCTTCATCTTTAACAGCCGTTGCCGATTTACCCATACCACCGCGACGTTGTGCTTGATAATCGGCAAGCGGTTGGGTTTTGGCATAACCACCGTGAGAAATAGTGACCACGCGATCTTCTTCAGTGATTAAATCTTCTGTAGTCAGATCCAGACTGGACGCAATAATTTCCGAACGACGCTTATCAGCATAATCTGTAATGACTTGCTGTAATTCTTCGCGAATCACTTCCATCAAACGTAAAGCATTACCGAGAATTTCGAGGAAGCCAGCAATCTCTTTTAACTTTTCTTCGTATTCAGCGAGGATTTTGTCGTGTTCCATACCGGTCAAACGATGCAGACGTAATTCCAGAATCGCTTGCGCTTGTTCCGCTGACAAATAATATCGTCCGTCACGAATACCAAATTCCGCCCCCAACTCTTCAGGACGACAAGCCGTTTCACCTGCACGCTCAAGGAAAGGTGCCATAGCCGAAGCATCCCAACCACGTGCCATCAAACCTTCTTTAGCTTCAGCAGGTGATGAAGAATTTTTAATCAAGCTAATCACTTCATCAATATTGGAAATGGCAACTGCCCAACCTTCCAAAATATGTCCGCGCTCACGCGCTTTACGCAACAAATAAACAGTACGACGTGTAACAACTTCGCGGCGATGCTTAACAAAAGCCACCAGCATTTCTTTCAAATTCAAGAGTTTTGGCTGACCATCATCCAAAGCCACCATGTTGACGCCGAAGGTGGTTTGCAACTGGGTTTGTGCATATAAATTATTTAACAGCACATCACCGGATTCTGTGCGCTTAACTTCAATGACCACACGCAAACCGTCTTTATCCGATTCATCTCGCAGTTCACTGATACCTTCAATTTTTTTCTCTTTGACCAACTCGGCAATACGTTCAATCAAACGCGCTTTGTTCACCTGATAAGGAATCTCGGTGACTATAATCGTTTCACGCCCGGTTTTTTCATCGCGCTCAACTTCAGCACGAGCACGCATTACTACACGACCACGGCCAGTGCGGTAGGCCTCAACAATTCCTGCACGACCATTAATAATCGCGGCTGTCGGGAAATCTGGTCCCGGAATAAACTCCATTAATTCATCGATAGTAATCTCAGGATTATCAATCAATGCCAAACATCCCAGAACAACTTCTCGTAAGTTATGAGGAGGAATGTTGGTAGCCATGCCCACAGCGATACCAGACGACCCGTTGATCAATAAATTAGGGATGCGAGTCGGAAGTACAGCAGGGATTTGCTCTGAACCATCATAGTTGGGAACAAAATCAACAGTTTCTTTATCAAGATCAGCCAATAAATCGTGTGCAATTTTGGCCATGCGGATTTCGGTATAACGCATAGCCGCTGCATTATCACCATCGATGGAACCGAAGTTACCTTGACCATCCACTAGCATGTAACGCAGTGAAAAAGGCTGAGCCATACGAACGATGGTGTCGTATACGGCATTATCACCATGCGGGTGATATTTACCGATTACGTCACCCACAATACGTGCTGACTTTTTATAGGGTTTATTCCAATCGTTATTGAGTTCGCTCATCGCAAAAAGCACGCGACGATGCACTGGCTTCAAGCCATCACGTACATCAGGCAAGGCGCGACCAACAATAACGCTCATTGCATAATCCAAATAGGATTGACGCAATTCATCTTCAATATTTACGGGGGATATTTCTT
>CAZICR010000514.1:0-2421 GCA_964537795.1 uncultured Cellvibrionaceae bacterium
AAGGTCAGTTCATCGCCAACCGCATCGGCAATTTCTGGCAAGGCTTTGATCGAAGAAAGTGCACCGTCCAATTGACGACCTCCATGGTTTGAGACTACGAGTCCGTTACAACCTATTTTGGCAGCCTGCTTTGCATCATCAGGATCAAGAACTCCTTTGATGATGAAGTTACCACCCCATTCACTGCGCACCCTGTCTATATCAGCCCAAGTGACGGTTGGGTCAAAATTGTTGCCAAGCCAGGTCCAAAATTCATCTATTCCAGCTTTTTCGCCGAGAATGTGCGAAATATTGCCGAGGTTGTGAGGTTTTCCATTCAGACCAACGTCCCAGGCCCAGTGGGGTTTGGTTAATACTTGTTTGACTCGTGTCAATTTACGCTGAAACATGCTTCCGCTTGAAAGGCCGGATCTCATGTCCCGGTAACGGGTTGCCGGTATGGGCATGTCGACGGTAAATAAAAGTGTGTTGCAGCCTGTAGCTTTGGCTCTGGCCAGCATTTCACGAACAAACCCTCTGTCACGGATCATATAAAGTTGAAACCAGAAAGGATTGCTTACCCCGGCTCTGACTTCTTCTACCGAGCAAGCAGATACAGTTGATAAACAAAATGGAACCCCTGCCTCTTCAGCTGCCTGGGCTGCTTGAACTTCGCCTCGTCGTGCATTCAAGCCTGCAATCCCGACGGGAGATAAGCCCAATGGCATGGAAAAAGTTTGGCCGAATAAGTGGGTTTCTGTTGTGATATTCGAGATATCACAAAGAACACGCTGGCGTAATGAAATCGTTTGCAAATCGGATTCGTTATTACGTAGAGTCGTCTCGCTGAAAGCGCCACCATCTATGTATTCAAATAAGAAATGGGGAAGACGTTTGCGGGCGAGTTTTCGGTAATCATCAATATTGGCAAGTATCATAAGAAAATCAGTTAGTTATTGATATTGAAAGGGTTTAGTGAAAATATGGTAACATCTTTCACTTGTAAACTACGTTTTATATATAAATAAAAAAGATCGATAAACTACTGGAGACAAAATGAATAATAACGACAATAAATTTGCTTTGCTGTTACCCATGATTCTGATTGTCAGCCTCTTCTTTTTATGGGGTATGGCCAATAATCTGAACGATATACTGATCACCCAATTCAAGAAAGTGTTCACTTTATCTGATTTTAAAGCCGGTTTGGTCCAGTCGGCTTTTTACACGGGTTATTTTGTATTTTCCATACCTGCAGCACTTTGGATGAAACGATTTGGTTACATAGCTGCCGTGGTTTTTGGTCTTCTGCTTTATGCGCTGGGTGCATTTTTGTTTTATCCGGCAGCGGCAGAACGTGAATATGTACTTTTTCTAGGGGCGCTATTTGTGATTGCCAGTGGATTGGCATTTCTTGAGACTTCCGCCAATCCTTTGATTGTGGCTATGGGTGATCCGGCGACTGCGGCAAGGCGTTTGAATTTTGCCCAGTCATTTAATCCTTTTGGATGTATTGCCGGAATTTTAATTGGTCGAGAATTTATTCTGTCTGGACATGAGCCAACAACCGAAGAGTTAGCGGCTATGACGGCAGTCCAGTTGGAACAGTTTTACCAAACAGAATCCCACGCAGTGCAGGGGCCTTATGTGGTGTTGGGGTTGGTTGTATTGGTCTGGGCATTATTGGTGTTGTGGGTGAAATTTCCTGCTATAGCTACGCAGGCTGCAAAAGATGAAGGCGCAGGCAGTTGGGCGGATTACAAAAGCTTGTTAGCCAACCGAGTCTTTATGTTTGGTGTCACTGCACAATTTTTCTATGTAGGTGCGCAGGTTTGTATCTGGAGTTATCTGATTCGTTATGGGCAAGAAGCGGTTCCAGGAACCGGTGAGAAAACCCTGGCGGATTATCTTCTCGCTTCATTGGTCATTTTCATGGTCGGTCGGTTTGTATCCACAGCCCTGATGACACGATTCAGGGCGTCTCGATTAATGTGGGTTTATGCTCTGATCAATATCCTGCTTTGTGGTTACGCCATACTGGTGCCCAATCACTCAGGCCTTTTGGCGTTAACAGCGACCAGCTTCTTCATGTCATTAATGTTCCCTACTATTTTCGCACTGGGTTTACGTAATCTGGGTGTTCAGGCCAAGGCCGGTGCTTCCTTGCTGGTAATGGCGATTATCGGTGGTGCAGTTTTAACGGCCTTGATGGGTTGGATTTCCGATCTGACATCGATTCATATTGCGGTAGTTGTTCCCTTGGTTTGTTTCCTGATGATAGCCCTTTATGCCCGGTCGTCGGAAAGGACTTAAGTCGTGATAGATGCTCACTTCCACTTATGGAAAATCGGTCATAACGGATGTGTGTGGCCGACATCTGACTTGAAGGTGATTTACCAGGATTTTGATCTGGATATGATCCAATCACTTGCGGCTGCCTCC
>CAZICR010000515.1:0-2417 GCA_964537795.1 uncultured Cellvibrionaceae bacterium
TTTATGTCCAATCGTGAAAAAGGCACAGTTAAATGGTTTAACAATGTGCGTGGTTATGGGTTCATTACACGTCAGGAAAGTAGTGAAGATATTTTTGTTCACTACCGTAATATTCGTGCAGACGGTTACCGTTCTCTGGCTGAAGGACAGAATGTTGATTTTGTTCTACAGAAAGGCGATAAGGGTCTTCAGGCTGATGATGTAGTGCTTCTTTAATTACTCTCAATGGCACTGCAAAAAAACACCGAAGCTTGCTTCGGTGTTTTTTTTTTGGATGGTTGAAAAGTCGTACAAATGGCTATAGCATGCGCCAGACTGTCAAATGAAGCTGGTTTTCAAGGTCAAAGGGTATTCAAAAAGCTGTACAAATGGGCATTAGGACATGAAACTTCGTTCTTCGCATTCCGCATTCACGAGATTCAGCAATAAGTATCTGCTGAAATTTCCGCTCAAAACAATCCTGCTTGTACTTTTACTTCAGCCTTTTCTTCAAGCCTGTTTGTTTGCACCTTC
The DNA here is from genome assembly GCA_964537795.1 of uncultured Cellvibrionaceae bacterium. Lineage (GTDB taxonomy): Bacteria > Pseudomonadota > Gammaproteobacteria > Pseudomonadales > Cellvibrionaceae > Cellvibrio. The sequence goes on from CAZICR010000515.1 coordinate 514, forward strand.
TCCTTCCGCCATTAAAATATCGTTTGAAAATAGAGATTCATTGGCTTTTACCGGTCGTGGCGCAGCTGCCGGGATAATGTTGGATTCAGTCATGGGAGCCGGGGGTATAGCTATTGGCATCGCAATTGATGAGGGTATTGCGAAAGAAATCTCAACCAATCTACATGCCTATTCAAAAGATTTTTCAATTCAACATACTCTTCGTTCTCAAATAGACAAATCTATAGATAGAAATCTTCTGGAAATTAAAGTTAAAAATTACGGTTTCCGTACCTATTCGAAAGGTGAAGATCAAATTTCGGCATGGCTGGATCTTGAGTTTGTCTGCAACAATAAATCCTATTCAATTCATTATCCTCAGGATTTTTCTGACACATCTTCAATTGATTTTGCAACAATCAAAGTAGATGGAAAAGCTAGTTACGATCTTTTAAATCAATCGGCTATTCAGATTTTTAAAAAATGGAAATCTGATGGTCAGTGTAAATAAATCAATTAATCGTTGGAGGTTCAGCGTGAAAAATTTATTGCTCATTTTAACTTTACTTTTTGTTTCTAACACCTACGCCCATGATGGCAATAATGGTTGGGTGACTATTTCGAATTTTGATTTGTGGTCAAATACTTATACAGAACCACAAATTAGAGTTAACTTAAATAATGATACCTATTATAACCCTGCAGGAAATTGCACCCTTGTTGACAGTTACATGGTTTCAACAGCATTACCTGAAAAACAACAAGATAGAATTTATAGCATGTTGTTGTCTGCTGTATTGGCTAAGAAGTCACTTAGAGTCAGGTTGGATACAAACTATTGTGAAAACAATAGGCCTATGATATTGAATGTTGTTATAAATTAAATTGGAATATTTTAAAATGAAAAAGATGTTACTTGTATTGGCGATAGCTTTTTTAACCAACCCTTCATATGCATGGGTCGAATCAAACAACGTAACCATTACGGAACTCATGGTCTGGGAAAATCTGGATAATGGAGGCCCCATGCATTTCAAGCTATCCAACAATAAATGGTGTTACGTTCCCTCTGCCCAAAAGACGCTTCATGCTTTAATTATGTCGTTGTATGTTTCAGGAAAAACAATCAGTGCTATTCATTGTTACGATACTGCAGATTCTAATGCGGGTGGTAGTGTAGAGGGTGCTCATAAATTACATCGAATAATTGCTAAATAAATCAACTAAATGTTAATTGGGTAAATTATGATGAAAAACTTATTGATTGGATTGAGCGTTTTTTTAACATTGCAAATGCAAACGGCTTATGCAGCTTTTGAGTGCGCAGCTGATATAAATGCAGTGCTTATTTACAAAGATGGACGGGTTAATGTTTTGCATTCGGGGCGTGGTGATTACACGGTAATCTGTAATTTAAATGGTGATTATCAAAATGTTGGTTCAACAACATGTGCTATGTGGACAAGTATGTTGCTTCAGTTAAAGCAAAATGCAAAGAAAGCACATTTCTATTATTCAACAACACAATACAATTCTTGTGCGGCTTTGCCAACCTATGGGTCAGCTCCTGCGCCTGAGTATATTGGTCCTGTGAATTGATTCAAAATGCAATAAATTTAAATTTCTATGATTGTTAACTGACTGTTTAAGCAGTTTGCGGAGGATTTTGTGAATTCTGTCTATCGGATTATTGTTTTAAGTTGTGTGTTTCTTTCAGGGATTGCATCAGCAACTATTACGCCTTCGAGTGATCAGGCAACCAAGGTTGTAGTGGGCGAGTCGGCTCAATATTTAACTGTTAATGATGCTATAAATGGAATCAGTTACAACAAATATACTGATTTTGGCGTGTATACGCCGACAGTCATTTCCAATACCACAAAATTTAATGGCGATACTCTGGTTGAAGCAGCAAAGCTGATTAT
>CAZICR010000516.1:0-2415 GCA_964537795.1 uncultured Cellvibrionaceae bacterium
AAAAGTGATGCCACCAGAAATAACAATCGCCACTCTATAACCCAACACAGTAAACGAAGAACCTAATCCTCTTTCATTCGGAGGCAGTAAGTCAGCACGATAAGCGTCAATCACAACATCCAGTGAGGCAGAAGAAAATGCCACAAGTAAGGCGATAGCACCAAAAATGTGTGTTGAATTGGTGGGTGAAGTGTTAGATAAAAAAAACAAACCTGTCGCTATGAGAAGTTGCACCAACACAATCCAACCTCGTCGTCGCCCTAACAACGGCGGCTCGAATCTATCCATCAAAGGTGCCCACAAAAATTTAAATGTGTAAGGCAGTGCAACCAAACCTAAAAAACCAATTGTTGTAAGATCCATTCCTTCCATAGTTAGCCAAGCTTGCATAGCACCCGCGGTTAAGGCTAATGGAATACCCGATGCAAATCCCAGAAACAAGACTACGAATAAACGATAGGCTGGATTATCAAAAATGTTTATGGGATTTATTTTCAACTATGAAATTTCTCAAAATAAATTTTGGTGGAAGATATAAATTGGGAGGTGAAATTCATGGGGTTTCCCTCACCCTAGCCTCGCGACAACGACTCCATGGTTGTTCTATCTACTGCATCCATGCAGTCGTCCCAGAGGGAGAGGGAACATTACTTCGCATCAATTTCAACGGGGGAGTCATCTCCCTCTCCCTCAGGGAGAGGGTTGGGGTGAGGGCTAATCTCTAAAATTATTAAACTGCATCGGCATACCAAATTCAGCCGCGCGCAAGGCTGCAATGCACTCTTGCAAATCATCTCGCTTTTTGCCTGTGACACGTACTTGCTCACCTTGAATGCTGGCTTGCACTTTTAATTTTTTATCTTTTACCAAAGCAACAATTTTTTTCGCCAGTTCTTTATCAATTCCGGTGCGAACTTTGACTTCACGTTTTACCTGTTTACCTGCACTTTTTACTGGACCTATTTCCAAACAACTCACATCAATTCCATTTTTCGCCATGGCGGGTCTCAGTAAATCCAACATTTGATCCAGCTGCATATCAACATCAGCGGTCATGGTAATTTCAAAATCTTTACGCTCAAATTTGGCATCAACACCCTTGAAGTCGAAACGATTGGTAATTAATCGCTGTGCATGATCTATAGCATTGGTCAATTCGTGTTTGTCCACTTCGGAAACCACATCAAACGATGGCATAACAAAACCTCAAACATTCAGCAGTTAAACAAAAACCTTACGCAATAAATAAAGTTGCAAAAGCAACTGCACAAACCCAGAACAATAGTGAACGTGTATATAAGGGCATACTGGATTTCACCAGTGCAAATGAATAAGCAGGTTCAATCTGGGTTGTGATAACAGCTCCGGTCAAATCCTCAATCACATCTACACTATCTTCGCTGAGTGCTTCAGGACTGTTATTTTCCGAAGGTTTACTGGCTTTCTGGTTAATCGAAGCATCTGCATTTGCGCCCAAAGCACCACGCAAACAAGCATTCAATATTTCCATGGATGATTTATCCATGTCCAACATGTTTTCACGTAAAGGGGTGGTATCAAAATTACCCACTAAAGCCCAGGTCACGCCCATTAATCGCACAGAGGGCAGTTCGAGTAACCACAACCAACGCGAAGCAAGCTGTGCTTGTTGTGAGTCGGTTTCATTGATTTCACGATAGAGCACACTCAATCGATACAAGAGTGCCCCAAGAGCGCCCGCAATAAAAAACCAGAACAACACCGCAAATGTTCTTTCAAATCCACGATAGGCAATCACTTTCAGTGCTTCTGTGTGCAATCCTTTCCAATCACTGACTTCAGCACTTTCAGGATCACGAGCTAGATTTCCACGCATATCATCGACCCACCGGCTGGCAGCAACTGTATCGCCGCGGTGAACAATATCTATGTAGGTTTGAACTTCTGCAACAAAATCGCTGCGACCTATGCAATAGAGCAATACCGGAAGGTTAATCAGAATCAGCCAACCGGAATTGAATACTTGCACCACAAAAATAATAATCAGTGCCAAAGCAAAACAGGGGATAAATAATGAAAGTGATATTCCTGCAATCGGATTGGCAACAACACCAGGGATCCGTTGCAAACGCAATACCAAACCGCGATACCAACCATCCCAATGCATAAATTGAGCGGTACCCAACCAATAAACAATACCGAGTGCGAGGATCAAACTGAGAAAAGTCATAATGAATCTGATTCCTTAATCAGGGAAAAATAATAAATCCAATCAAAGGCCTGGCCTGGATCTGTTTTCCGGCCTGGAGCAATCTGATCGTGCCCCGTTATTCGATCAGGTGTTAGTTTAGGATAGTTTGCTAGCAACTGGCGAGTGACTTTCGCCAGAGATTGATACTGAAATTCGCTGTAGGCTTGATCATCAGTTCCTTCCAG
>CAZICR010000517.1:0-2397 GCA_964537795.1 uncultured Cellvibrionaceae bacterium
AAGACCAAGTGCGTTGACCGCAGCAAAACCATCAACACCTGTAGTGACTACGGGTGCCAGTGAGCTGGATTGTGAACTTGTGCTGCTGGATGATCTTGAGCTGGAAGAAACGGATAAGCTTGAACTACGTGAACTTGAACTGATTGACGATACACTTGAGCTGCGCGAGCTTGAACTGATCGAAGATGAAATGGAACGTGAAGATGAACTTACTGAAATAGAACTGGTAGAAGTTTGTGTGGCTGGGCGTGAACATTCATTGACGCCACCGGCAATACGGCCACCAAATGTTGCTTCAGAACAAACAAAAGTACCAGTCAGAGTTTTGTAAAAAAATTTATCAGCTCGACCAAAAGCGACATTTGTCGATGTTGCAACAGAGCAGGTTCTACCTTCATTACAAAGGGTAACATAACCTGAAGGTCTGTTAGCTGCATAAAGATCGGCAGCAAAACTGCTGGATAATAAAAAAAACAGTAGTGATTTTAATTTCATTCTATTCTCCCGGACGATAGGACTATCAAATTTGTGAGTGTTTGGATTAAACAGCAATGAAAATTAATCCGATGTTATTATCAGCCGATTTATGAAGGATGATGCCTTTTCGAGCAGCTATTATTTTGACCCCTAATTGAATAGTAAAAATGTTTCGAGACCTTCAGACCGGGCGAGATTCTACAGTAACAATCCATTCACCTATGTGATAAGTTATTCACTTCCAACCAAATCCAAGTCTCATTTTTTGTGATTGAGAAAAATCATCCAATCGTTGGTTTGATTATGTAATGATGAAATATATGACAGTTCAACAAGCATCATTATTAATGGAGCTATCAAATGAAAGTCATGCTGGTTACCGTTTTATGGATTTTGTGTGCTGCTTGTTCACCGCAATCGAATCCAACACAAACACAGTGTTTGCCGGTTGTTGCTGTGTATCCAAGTTGGTCGGCTAATCAGTTACCGCTTGAAACCATTCCCTGGAATAAATTTACTCACATCACGCTCATATTCGTTTTGCCTAACGCCGATGGCAGCTTACAGACAAATGATATAGACAAGATCATTGATCCCTTGGTGAAATTGGCTCATGAAAAAAATAAAAAAGTATTTGTCTCTATTGGTGGTGCTGTAGGTTATGGCGATGCATTCCAAAAAATTGCCGCTGACGAAAATCTATTAAAAACCTTTACGCAAAATGTTAAAGCTTATGTGGCTGCACATAATATTGATGGTATTGATATAGATTGGGAATATTGGACCAAACAAGCTGTGCATCAACAAGGAGGAAATGATCCAATTGAAAGTAGGTTATTAGTCGATTTACTTGCTGCCTTACGAGCAGAATTACCTGGTGGAATTCAAATGACAGCCGATATCTTTGCCGGCTATTGGTATGGCGAACAATATCTCTCTGAAATTCAGCAGTATCTCGATTACGTTGTATTAATGGCCTACGATTTTACCGGTGCCTGGGAATCATCACCGGTTACCCATCATTCAGATTATTCAACCTTCAAAAAAAGTATTAAATATGTTTTGGATCGGGGTTTTGAAAAAGATAAACTGCTTGTAGGTTTTCCAGCTTACGGCATAGAGTTTGTTGATGGCAAAAATACCCGAGTCAATAAAGATTACTCCCACAAAGTCATCGTTGAAAAAATAAAACAGAAAAACGGAGATCTTGATTCTGGAAAAATTGATAATCTATTTTTTGAAACACCGGATCTGGTCAAGAAAAAATCCCGATATATACTCGACCAACAACTCGCCGGAATTTTCATGTTTGAGTTAACACAAGACACATTGGATGATCAAACCAGTTTATTGAGCGCGAGTAATCAAGTGATATCACCTGACTTTTGTGGAAAATAATATGAGGATCTTAATGAAAAAATCATCCCTTATCTTGCTGTGTATTCTGTGTTTCGCCTGCAGCACTAGTCGCGATATAGAGAAAGATCGAAAGGATATTAATAATGCCTTGACTTCGCCGCTTAAGGATTTGAACCTGATGCGTGAAAAAATTCCAGAAGTTTTATTAAAAGCAGAAGAGGATCCTTATGCAATACCTGTTGCGACAAGTTGCAAAGAGTTGAAACAGGAAATTCATGATTTAAATAAAGTATTGGCTCCTGATATTGATCAGCCCAATAAAGAAGCATCTGACCGTTTGTCATTGAGCGCTGATGTTGTGGGTGATGCATCACTTGATGCTATTAAGCGCACTACCGAAAGTGTGATTCCTTATCGGTCCTGGGTAAGAAAGTTAACCGGCGCAGAACGCGCATCAAAAACGGTTGCCAATGCAATCAAAGCTGGAAATTTACGACGCGCGTTTTTGAAGGGATTTAAAGCGAAGAGTTGTAATGAATAAATTCATACCCGTAGCGAGCC
>CAZICR010000518.1:0-2395 GCA_964537795.1 uncultured Cellvibrionaceae bacterium
ACCGACTACCAGCAAGCGCCAATCCGGCCCGATGCGTACTGCAATCATGTCTTTGCTGATAGCTTCACCCAAGCGGATGCCTGCATCGAAGCGTGCTTCCACTACATTGGTGAAGCCATAGTCCACATAAAACTCCAGCGTAATTTCAGGGTAATTCTTGAGGAACTGTGCCAGTTTGGGGCGTAAACAGAGTTCAATCTGGTCGTCGGTGCAGCTGATGCGCAGTGTGCCCTTGGGTTTCTCCCGCAGTTCGCCCAGTGCTTCGACTTCCTCTCTGATCTGTTCAAACAACGGACCTATGGCTTCCATCAATTTGGTTCCCGCCTCAGTAGGGGCAACGTTGCGGGTAGTTCGTGTTAGCAACCGAACACCCAACCTCTCCTCGAGAGTGCGGATGGTATGACTCAATGCTGAGGGTGTCAGACGCAGTTTGGCGGCGGCTTTGGTAAAGCTCTGTTCTTGGGCTACGGCTAAAAACGCTTGGAGGTCATCTATTTTGCTACTCACAGGCAGCTCCTATTAGTGAAAATTTTTCACAACTACATAAAGATTATTCTGGCTAATCAAGTTATCAAGAATCAGTCACTATGAAAACCAGTTGGTTATTCAAAAGGGCTTATCCAACTTGGGCGAATCAGCGGCGGGTTGGAACATCTGCGATTTCCTGGTAGCCAAGAGGTAGTCATTTCCCTTATTCCTAACGACAAAACAACAGGAGCAGCGCTATGAGCAACAGCACTATGAGCAACTATCCCGAATCAATAAAGAACAACGCCATCGACAAACAATTGCCCTCCGATGCAGGTCGGCGCAGTTTGCTAAGAATGACTGGCACGGGCATTGTCGCCGCTTGCCTTGCCTCCAGTATGAGTACACCTGCTGTGGCGGAAAGCGGATTACCACCAGGCGATACTTGGGACAAAACCTTTCCCAAGAGCGACAAGGTTGACCATAAAAAAGTTACCTTTAAAAATCGTTATGGGATTAGCTTGGCTGCGGATTTGTACCAGCCGAAAAAGCTTGGCGGAAAACTATCTGCCATTGCAGTAGGCGGCCCGTTTGGAGCAGTCAAAGAGCAATCATCCGGTTTGTACGCGCAAATCATGGCAGAGCGCGGGTTTATCACTCTGGCATTTGACCCATCTTTTACCGGTGAAAGCGGGGGCGAGCCACGCCATGTCGCCTCGCCCGATATCAACACCGAAGACTTCAGTGCAGCGGTGGATTTCCTCGGCCTGCTGCCCAATGTTGATCGTGCTCGTATAGGCATTATCGGTATTTGTGGTTGGGGAGGTATGGCACTGAATGCGGCAGCGGTGGATAAGCGGATCAAAGCGGTGGTGGCCAGTACTATGTATGACATGTCGCGCGTGATGTCCAGAGGCTACAACGACAGCATGACGCAGGAACAGCGCAATAAAGCCCTTGAGCAATTGAGTTTGCAGCGCTGGCAGGATGCAGAAAATGGCAAGCCAGCACACGGGCCAGTCCATAACGAACTCAAAGGCGGCGAGCCGCAATTTTTGGTGGATTATGCTGCTTATTACAAATCGCCCAAGCGCGGCTTTCACCCGCGTGCGATCAATTCCAACAGCTCATGGACAATCACCACCCCGCTGTCATTTATGAATATGCCGCTGCTGTCTTACATCAGTGAGATATCACCGCGCCCGTTGTTGTTGGTTCACGGTGAAAAGGCGCACTCGCGTTATTTCAGTGAGACGGCTTACAAAGCAGCGGCAGAGCCGAAGGAATTAGTGATCATCAAGGGGGCGAGCCATGTTGATCTTTATGATCAGCTGGATGTGATTCCGTTTGATCGCTTCACTGATTTTTTCCAGAAGCATTTGTAATTAACTAGGCATTAGACTCGCCGGGCATTGGGATACCAATAAGCCCGGCCTGAAAAAATGACCAATGGTTTAGCTAATGGCTTTATACCGAAAATCACTCAATTGCACTTTTCCATTTCCTACACTGTAAATACCGACTTTCAAACTTAAAAATCCGCCGAAAACATTGTGATGCATTCCGGAGGCTTCCATGCGGGTAGGGTGGAGTTGCCAGGTTTTACCTTGGTCTTGTGAATATTGATAAGTGATTACATGATTATCATTTATTAATCTGATTCGAAGTTTTCGAGTTTTGATGGGCACGCTTGCCCAGGTTTGCTCTTCTGCGTATTGATAGGTTTTGATTTTTTCTGCAGTGAATCCCACACCAATAAATGCTTTGTGATTATAGAAAAGTAATAGTCCGGCTTCGGCATCGCCTGATAATGTGAAATCAACTTCGACTTGATAGGCACGATCTACAACACCGCAAGTCAATGGTGAACTATCAATTGGAGAATTTCCTGCATCGGCCCGGCGATGGAGAACACCAACAAGACCGG
>CAZICR010000519.1:0-2394 GCA_964537795.1 uncultured Cellvibrionaceae bacterium
TTCCAAGCCTTGTTGTTGATAAAAATCCGTAACGAAAGTATCAAAACTGTCTTCAGTCAGGGCATTTCTGATCTTCTGCATCAACAATTGGTAGTGTCGCAGGTTGTGAATCGTATTCAATTGAGCCCCCAGCATTTCATTGCATTTATCCAGATGATGTAGATAACTGCGGCTAAAATTGCGGCAGGTATAACAGTCACAAGTGGGATCAAGTGGGCCTGTATCTTCACGGTATTTGGCATTACGCAGTTTGATAACGCCCTGAAATGTAAACAGATGGCCATTACGCGCGTTGCGGGTTGGCATCACACAATCGAACATATCAATCCCACGACGTACAGCTTCAACTATGTCTGAAGGTGTTCCAACTCCCATCAAGTAACGCGGTTTGTTTTGTGGCATTTCCGGGGTTAAATAATTCAGAATGCGCAGCATATCTTCTTTAGGTTCCCCTACCGAAAGACCCCCAATCGCAAAACCATCAAAATCAATCTCCACTAAACCCTTCAGGGATTCACTGCGCAAACCTTCATACATTCCACCTTGAACAATCCCGAAAAGCGCAGAAGGATTATCGCCATGCGCATCTTTTGAACGCTTGGCCCAACGCAGAGACAATTCCATGGATTTACGTGCTTGATCAGGCGTTGCCGGGTATGGGGTGCATTCATCAAAAATCATGACAATATCCGAACCCAAATCACGTTGAACCTGCATGGAAATTTCTGGATCCATAAAAATTTTGCTGCCATTGATTGGCGATTTAAAGGTAACCCCTTCTTCCGTAATCTTGCGCAACTTGCCCAAACTAAACACCTGAAAACCACCCGAATCAGTCAGGATCGGACCATGCCATTGCATAAAATCGTGAAGGTCACCATGCTTTTTAATCACTTGAGTTCCGGGGCGCAACATCAAATGAAAGGTGTTGCCCAGGATGATATGCGCACCAATGTCCACCACATCTTTGGGCGTCATGCCTTTTACAGTTCCGTAAGTCCCGACTGGCATAAAAGCGGGGGTTTCGACCACACCACGTGGAAAACACAAACGCCCACGGCGGGCAGAGCCAGAGGTTTTGTCGAGTTCGAAGGTCATGAAGGATTGAGTCATTGTTTTCTCTTAAATAATTAATCATTTGCCCTCACCCCAGCCTCTCCCAAAGGGAGAGGGAACAGTTCCCCACTTTGAAAAAGGGGGGTTAGGGGGGATTTAAAATCTTCGCAAATTTGACCATCTTAAATCCCTCTCCCTCTGGCTAGGGTGAGGGAGGCAAATCCAAATTCGCATTAGCATTCCGCTTAATAAACATGGCATCACCATAACTGAAAAATCGATATTGCTCTTCCACCGCCACTTTATAAGCCGCAAAAGTCCGCTGATATCCTGCAAACGCCGAGACCAACATAATCAAAGTCGATTCAGGTAAATGAAAATTGGTGACCAGAGCATCGATCAAACGAAAGCCATATCCAGGATAAATAAAAATCGCAGTCTCACCTTCATAGGCGTTTAAACGATCACCTTTTCTCTGTCCATCCATCCAGGAAAATTCAGATCTTTGCGCAGCAGTTTCCAGACTTCTGACACTGGTAGTGCCCACCGCAATCACACGCTTTCCTGCGGCTTTGGTCTCCATAATTTTTTGGCAGACTTCATCGGAAATCGACATCCATTCGCTGTGCATTTTGTGTTCTTGGATATGATCCACACGCATATTTTGAAAAGTGCCTGCGCCCACATGCAAGGTGACATAGGCAATCTCGACGCCTTTTTCTTGCAACGCGTTTAAGAGTTGTTCATCAAAATGCAAACCCGCAGTCGGAGCGGCCACAGCGCCCTGATGTTTGCCATAAACTGTCTGATAGCGTTGACGATCCGATTGTTGATCAGCGCGGTCAATATAAGGAGGCAAAGGCATGTGCCCTATTCTTTCCATGACTTGCAACGCGCTTTCTTCGCCACAAAACTTCCATTCAAATAATCCATCATGACGGGCAATCATTTCGACTTGTGTGTGTTCATCATCCAACCAAACCACTGAACCCGGTTTGGGCGGTTTACTGGCTCGTGTGTGAGCCAGAACTCTATGTGAATCCAGAATTCGTTCCACCAGAATTTCGATTTGGCCACCTGTTGCTTTCTGGCCAAACAATCGCGCTGGCATGACTTTGGTGTCGTTGAACACCAGCAGATCACCGGCATTCACCTGTGCCAGTAAATCAGTGAACTGCTTGTGCTGAATTTCACCGGTTTGTCCATCAAGGCACAACAGACGGCTTTGTGTGCGCTCAGCAGCTGGCGTGAGTGCAATCAATGATTCGGGTAATGAATAGAAAAAATCCTGACGCTGCATAAGACAATCGGTACCAAAAAATGACCACGAAATAAGGG
>CAZICR010000520.1:0-822 GCA_964537795.1 uncultured Cellvibrionaceae bacterium
GGTAACCCGCTTGATAAAGAAGGCAAACGTCCCTCATTTATAGAAGAAGCAAGAGCGCATTTAACAGCATCTTTGGTTATTGAATACAGCGGTTTGGATGCTGATGATAAAGATCTTGCATTACCGGTTATAAGTCAGTTAATGCATGGGCAGTTAAAAATCGCGGGAGGGGATATTCTAGCTTTTAATCAGCCCTATTTTGCGAACACGGAAAATACAACAGATACTAAAAAAATATTGCGTAAATTAATGCCGGGATACGTGCTTATTGAGCGACGCGATCTAATGCAAAACGCAATGCAAAATGGTCAAGATGCTTTAGATGCGCTTATTGATCACTTGGCAATACACCACACTTGTACTCAGGAGGATGAAAAGGTCTTGTGGGAATCTGGCCGAAAAGAAAAAGGTTGGTTGGTACCTATTGCAGTGGGCTTCCAAGGTATTAGCCCAGAGGGTAAAGCGCTTAATCAACGTGATGCCGATATGCCGCATCGTTTTGCTGAAGCCGTAGTTACCTTAGGTGAGTTTAAAATGGCTCATCACATAGAAGATATAAACACTATGCAGTGGTGTTACCGTGCAGATATAGAAAATAATTTATATCTTTGCCAAATTCTGCGCGCAGAAACTACTGACGATTTATCAGATTATTTTTAATTTCTACATCACACGTTTGATAACTTTAAAGGAAACAATCATGGCTAAAAGTAAACACGCAATTGCATCTGTATTATCTTTCGAGAAAAAGTTAGTTCCATCAGATGGGTATATGTACGGCACTACTTGGGATAATCGTAATGACTCGGTCGCTTTAACACT
>CAZICR010000520.1:832-2391 GCA_964537795.1 uncultured Cellvibrionaceae bacterium
GCCAACCCCAAGCGGGCGATACCTTTACGCTGGGCTTTAACACTAACGGAAAAATCAGTCCGGGGAACGATTTCCAATCGTTTGAAACCAGCAGTACAAAATGACCCTTTAAAATTAAATGCAGAGGTGGAAAAACCTAATTTGCAGCGCGTCGATACCTGTGCTTTATTGCCGGAACAAGACACACTTAAACTCCAATTTACGTTAAAGGTTTTGGGCGGCGTTCAAAAGCCTTCTGCCTGTAATAGTGCTGAATTTAAACAAAGTTATAGCCTTGCTGTTGGCAGCTACATTCAAGAACACGGTTTTACAGAGTTGGCAAAGCGGTATGCAATTAATATTGCGAATGCCCGTTTTTTGTGGCGTAACCGATTGGGGGCTGAGCATATTATTGTTCAGGTGAATGCCTTAAACGAAGACGCTAAACAAAGTTGGGAGTTTGATGCTACTAAAATTTCGTTACGTGATTTTAGTATCCAGGATGACAAGATTAATAGCTTGGCGAAACGTATAGCTGATGCGTTAGCGAGTGAAGATCAATTTTTAATGTTAGATATTACCTGTTTTGCGAAAGTGGGTAAGGCACAGGAAGTGTACCCCAGTGAAGAATTGGTATTGGATAAAAGCACCAGCAAAGAAAAGAAAAGCAAAATTCTCTACAGTAATAATGGCATAGCAGCTATGCATACCCAAAAAATTGGTAATGCATTGCGTACTATCGATACTTGGTACTCAAGTTTTAATGATATTGAGAAATCGGCTGGGCCAATCGCAGTTGAACCTTATGGTGCTGTAACAAATTTGGGCACAGCATTCCGCACACCAAAAGACAAACAAGATTTTTACACCTTTTTTGATGCGTTTGCCTTAGGAGAAAAACTAGCGCGTGTAGAAGATAAGCACTATGTAATGGCCACGTTAATCAGAGGTGGTGTATTTGGTGCTAGCGATAAGGAGCAATAATGAACAATTACCAAGAAATTACATTACTTTCCTCGCCTGAAATTCCACTCAATTTTATTTGGCAAAAGGTGTATCAACAGATACACCTTGCGTTGGTTGAATGTAAAGAAGCTGATGGATCGAATTTAATTGGTATTTCATTTCCTCTCTATTCCGTTGAACGAAAGTCTTTGGGCAATAAACTGAGATTGTTTTCATCAAAAGAAAAATTGTCACAGTTAAACATTCAACAGTGGTTGGATCGATTTACTGATTATGTTCATGTTACGGGTATTCGAGATGTGCCTGCTAATTGTAGTTATGCACTTTTTAGTCGGATACAAGCAAAATCCAATATTGAACGACTTGCCAGACGACGAGCAAAGCGAAAAGGTATTTCAACACAGCAGGCAATCGAAGAATTTAATGGGTTCAACAATGAGGAACTTAATCTGCCATTTATTAAATTAAAAAGCTTAAGCAGCGCGCATGATTTCCGTTTGTTTATTTCGCATCGAATTAGCTCTGAAAATGTTAATGGATCTTTTAATTTGTATGGCTTAAGTTCAAAAGCCACCATCCCCTGGTTCTAAACCCTTTGCGATCCAATTCAATTC
>CAZICR010000521.1:0-2384 GCA_964537795.1 uncultured Cellvibrionaceae bacterium
GTTGTGGTATTCATTTTTACGCACAGGCGATGCAAAAGCATTTCGTTTGGCAGAAACCATGACGCGTCACAATCGCGATGTGGATATTTATCATCTCGGTCGTTTTGCCGGTTTGGGTACACGCCACAATGTGCAACATTGGGGATGCAGTGCAAAACAATTGCGCATCAGTACGTCTGCCTATCGTCGTTTCCATTATTTTTTAACTGCTGATGAACGCACAGGTGATGTGCTTTGGGAAGTGGCAGAAGCAGATAAACAATTAGCCAATTTATTACCAACACGCAAAGTAAATCCTGAAGCTGCTGCTGATAAAAATACTATTATTGGTGTAGGCACGGATTGGGGATCTGCCGCCGCCAATTGGTTAACCGCATGGGAACGTACAGGTGATAGTCGCTATAAAAATTGGTTGGAAAATGCGATGCGTGTTATAGGTAATAGTGAGTTGGGATTTTTTGCCGGTGGTTATTATTTTGATATCAACACCAAAGCATTGAGTGTAATTCCTTCATCTCCCGAGCAGAAAAAAATGGCGCAAGCTTCACATCTCAGTGCAGTATTTGGTCTGATTGAAGTCTGTGCTGAATTAAATCAATTAATTGATTTGCCTGAATTTAAATCAGCCTGGCTGCGCTACGGGCGTTTTTACAGCGCGCCTGCTGCAGAACAAGTCGCCGAATTGGGCGTGCCATTGAATGGAAATAATCTCGCCAATGCACATTCACGTTTAACCGCATATGCAGCACAACAAACGGGCGATAAACAATTGGCCGAACGAGCATGGAATGATTTTTTTCGTGAGACTAATGGCAAACCTGAAATAAAATATTTGCAAGGACCGGATGTATTGAACCCCGTTGATGAAGCCGCTTGGGTCTCCACCAATGATTCAGCCCAGTGGGGATTAGCGGCAATTCAGAATTTAGCATTGATTGGAAAAGAATTAAAAAAATAAAATTGTTGATTCTTTCTTGCTCCCTCACCCGCCAAGGGGAGGGCTGGGGTGGGGGTAAGGCTTTAATTGAAGATCCTTACCCCCTCCTAACCTCCCCCTTGGCAGGGGCAGAAACCAGATTCCCCACTTTGAAAAAGGGGGCTAGGGGGGATTTAAAATCCTAATTAAGAAAACCGGAAACAAAATGAAAACCAAATACAACATATTAAAATCCACAATAATTTTTTTAATCTGTATTTGCAACTTCGCTTTTTCAGAAACACCTTCAGAGACATCACTGAAAAAAATTATTATCGCTGGCGATTCCACCGCTGCGACTTATAATTTACCTGATCAACAAGGCTGGGCTGCAATTCTGGGTGACTACATAGATGCAAATAAAGCTCAGGTAGTTAATCGTGCACGTGGTGGTCGCAGTTCACGCACTTTTATTACGGAAGGTTTGTGGAAAAATCTGGTTGATGAAATTCACGCGGGTGATCTTGTCATTATTCAATTTGGTCACAATGATGCAAGCCCCATAAATGATGACAGCCGTGCCCGTGGCAGTTTACCGGGCATTGGTTCTGAATCTATTGAAATCAATAATCTTTTAACAAAACAACCAGAAACGGTTTACACCTTTGGCTACTACATTCGCTCTATGGTGAATGATGTGCGTGCAAAAAATGCAACGCCTATTTTAATGTCATTGACACAACGCAATATTTGGCAGGCCGGACGCATCGAACGCAATAGCAATTATGGACGTTGGGCTTATGAATTGGCTTGGGAATTAAACACGCCGTATGTTGATCTCAATAATTTGGTTGCTGATAAGCTTGAAGCTTTGGGGCAAGAAAAAACGGCAGCATTTTATCCAAAAGATCACACTCATTTTAATCATCAAGGTGCTAATCTTCATGCAGAAACTGCAATCGCTGCATTTAAAGGAATTCGCCCTGATGTATTTGCAGGTTTGTTTAGCTCCAAAGCGGATGCCATAGCTAAAGATGACATGGCATGGCTGCGTTTGCCCATGCCCGCCAATCATAATTTACGCTCGGTATTTTTAATTGGTGATTCCACAGTGCGTAATGGCGGCGGAGATGGTAGTAATGGTCAATGGGGTTGGGGCGACTTTTTACAACAACATCTCGACAGCAAAAAGATAAATGTCGTCAATCGCGCTGTGGGTGGATTGAGTAGTCGTACTTTTTATACAGGTGATTATTGGCCGCGCACACTGAATATGATGCGCCCCGGTGATCTATTGGTGATACAGTTTGGTCACAACGATAATGCCCCTATAAATGACAATATCCGTGCACGCGGAACACATAAAGGTACAGCTGACAATTACGAACTAGTTGAAAATTTACTCACGGGAAAACCTGAAAAAGTTTTCAGTTATGGTGGCTATTTGCGTAGATTTATTGGCGAAGCC
>CAZICR010000522.1:0-2383 GCA_964537795.1 uncultured Cellvibrionaceae bacterium
TAAGATCAAATTCAAATGAATAATCGATAATCCGAATTTAAAAGATATAAAACAACAAGAATTCAGTTAAGGATCAAGTTAACCGATTACAAAATGGATATTGGTTGAATTTCAGCTAGCCTTAAACCTGATTAGTCCCAATCAAGGTTTAAGGATTAACATGGCGCATAAACCATCAGACGATCCTGCAAAACTCAAGAACCAAATACAGGTGCTTGAGGCCGAACTGTCACAACTTAGAAAAACCGTTGCCGTCAGGGACAACCGTTTTGATTACGCTATGGAAGCGACTAATGATGGTTTGTGGGATTGGGATTTGCGGACCAACAAGATTTATTTCAGTCGTTCATTTTTGCGGATGCTGGGTTATGACTATGAGGAATTACCCGGTGATTTGCGAGCATTTCGTCGTTACTTTTTACACCCTGAAGATTTGGATGAATTGGAAAGGCAATTTGTTTCTGCCATTGATAATCATCACTACTCCTTAATTTCCCAATATCGCTTGGTACACAAACAAGGGCATTCAATTTGGGTACAAACCAAATGCAAATTTTTTGAAACGGATGTCACAGGGCGCGCCTGGCGATGCGTGGGTGTCAATACAGACATCACCGATTTTATTCAACGTCGCGATGAATTGATCAGTGCCAAAGCCCAAGCGGAACGCGCAAACAATATCAAGAGTGAATTTTTGGCGCGAGTCAGCCACGAAATTCGCACGCCGATGAACGCCATTATCGGTATAGGTTATTTGCTGAACGATACTCGTCTGGATGATCAACAACAAAGCTATCTGCAAAGTTTAAACACAGCTGCCGATTCGCTTTTACAAATTATTAATCAACTATTGGATTTTTCCAAGATTGAATCCGGAAGTGTAATTCTGGAAAACACTCATTTTGATCTAATCCAAATCTTTGAAAAAATATCGCGAATATTTGAAGTGAGTGCTTTGCACCGGCATGTACGCATACATTTCGATATAGCAAAAGGGGTGCCGCAATTTTTACGGGGCGATGCCTCGCGACTCGGTCAAATTCTTAATCACTTTATCAATAATGGCTTCCAACATGGACTTACCGATGAAGTTTATGTGAAAGTTAACCGCATTACAGACAGCAATAAAAACATTTGTTTACAATTTATTATTGAAGATAAAGGTGTAGGAATTTGTCCGGATGCTTTGGAACGCATCCAACAAAAAATTAATGTTTACCGGGATCCGGAACCCAGAGAACAAACATCCGGTATTCAAATTTGTCATCACCTGATTCAATTGATGCAAGGTAATTTATCGATCAGTTCGGTCATTAATCAAGGCACCCGTGTTGAGTTTAAAGTTTATTTTGAATCCAGCCGTCTAGGTGATAAATCTTTATTGGAAAAACCGCGTAACCTGCAATCCTTACGCGTATTGGTTGTGGATGACAATAATATTGCGCGAACAATTATTGCCAGTACCGCACGCAGCATTCAGTTACAGGTGGATGAAACCGATAATGCACAAACCGCGTGGGATAAGATCTGCAGTGCAGATGCCAGAGGGGAACCCTTTCATTTCATCCTGGTTGACTACCGTATGCCACAGATGGATGGGTTGGAGTTAACTTGCCTTGTTAAAAAATCCCGTCAGTTGAAACAGATACCTGTGATCTATATGGTCTCTGCCTTACAAAGAGATGAAATTTATCAAACTGCAGATGCCGCACAACTAATTGATGATTATCTGAGTAAGCCTATTAGTGAATCGCGATTATTTGAAACCATTACCCAGTCGATTATCCAAAATCCTGAACTTGATTTATTAACACGATCAAGTGAAGCCAATGCCGATATATCAACTGAACTGGAACAGCTTTGTGTACTGGTTGCGGAGGACAATATTGTCAACCAGCAAGTCTTCAAAGGTATTTTGCGCAAGAAAAAAATTCAATATCAAATTGCCGCCAACGGTTTGGAAGCAGTAAAAATATTGACAGACAATCAAACAACATTTGATGCCATTTTAATGGATCTGGAAATGCCGGAAATGAACGGTATTCAAGCAACTGAAACTATTCGTGCCGGAAATATTCACGCGGATATCCCGATCATCGCTGTCACTGCGCAGGCGTTGCGTGGTGACCGTGAGCGATGCATGCTTGCCGGCATGAATGGTTACCTCACCAAACCGGTTAATCCCGAGCTTTTGTATCGAACACTCTTTGATATAGTTCGCAGTAAAAAGAACGAAGTGGAAAATGTTAAAACTGATCAATAATCTGCCTATTGATACTCAGCATATTGAAGAGGGTATAGACAGAAAACAATTAAATGTTCTTCGCCAACGATTTCTGCAAATCAACCAAACACGTTTTGATCGCAGCATGCAAGCCTTGAC
>CAZICR010000523.1:0-2380 GCA_964537795.1 uncultured Cellvibrionaceae bacterium
TGCACTTTTTTAGAAATACTGTCCTGAGCCTTATTGGGCACATCTACCAGGCTAATATTGGCGTCCGAGAAATAGCGCTGATTCCGTAATCTACGTTCACTTTCTTCTAGCAAATGAATATCTACTGTGTCTCCTGTTTTAAAAGTCAGGTCTTTTGTAATAACGTGTTTTTTTGTATTGATGTGCAGTCGATTAACCAGTTTGAAAATCCAATTATCTTCCTTTGGATTGGTTTCATCAAAAACAGGGCGCACCAGGATTTCAATTTCTTCAATTAAGGGCTCTTGTGATAATGTTTTCTCTGGTGAAATTTCCGTATCGTTTGCGAAAGCGGACTGGGTTAATGTCAAAAACAGAACAAGCTGATACATAATTGTTCTACGAAATCTTATTACATTGACATTACTGATGACGCATTCTTTCGAAAATTTATTCATGCCAGAATTTCTCTTTTGTATCAGCAATCAAAATAGGGGTCCATTATCGAAGACCTACAATGAATCGGCTACCAATCTTCATTCTTGCAGCCAAAACTTAGTCAACACTTAGTTTTGATATGAACAATGTGGATTTTTTATTTAAAAAATGACATGTGCAGATAATCCATGTTCCGTAGAACGAAGCTGTACCTTTACGCTTAATCTATTAGCGATTGTTTTTACAATCGAAAGGCCCAAGCCTGAACCAGGCTGATTGCTTCCTGGAACTCTGTAAAATGGATCAAAAACACGATCTATTTCACTTTCCGGAATGCCTGGCCCAGAATCTTTAATTATTATCTCTGTTACATTGGCTTCGCTAATTAAAACGATTTCAATTAACCCATCATCTGGAGTGTAGCGAATTGCATTTTCAATTAAATTCTTGATGAGTATTTGTAAATCTATAGGCTGGCTATGCACGGACATGTCATCACCGATAACCAGTATTTCTATTTTTTTTAGCTCCGCCAATGAAACAAGATCTTCTAATATTTCACGAAGTAATCCTTTTATTGATATCTCAATTTTTGATGAAGGCAAGTTATCTTGTACTCTAGCCATAGTTAATAGCTGTTCGATAAGAATTCTTGTTCTTTCTGTTGCTTTGTGTAAATTGATTAATCTGCTTTGCAGCTCCGGCTTCAAGTTTGACTCGATCATACGTTCGGTTTGAAGCGATATAGCCGTCAAAGGCGAACGTAGCTCATGTGCAGCATCACGAACAAATTGTCTTTGTTGCTTAATTGAATCATTAACCCGTCTTAGCAATTCATTGATTGCTGTAATAAAAGGTGCAACTTCTGAAGCCAAGTTTTCGTCAGGCAAAGGCAGTAGATGTGTATCTGAGCTGGTGTTGAGCTGTGCTGCCATCATTTTCAATGGCGAAAAAACAATTCGAATTAAATAGGCGACCCACATTAATAGTAACGGGATCAATATAAAAAGAGGAATTAATGTATTTAATGCACTTGCACGTGCAATTTCATCGCGAACCTCTGTTTGCTGGGCAACAACGACACGCGATCCGTCCTGCAATGATTTCACCAGCATGCGCCAATTCGCGCCATTCACAAAGTGAGTCTGCAAACCATCCTGCAGATCAAATGGTATTTCTGGCAATTCAAGCAGTGTTGAGTCAATAGATTTATCCAACCATTGCACAACAAAATGAGACTCTGGATCAGCTGTAGAGATTTCAACAGGCATTTCCGGTTGAATGACTTGGTGATTAACCAATGCTGCCAATCGAATGAGTTGCTCATCCTGCAGTTCAATAGCTTCTTCAAATGCCCACCAGTAAGAAAAAATACCGGCAATTATTGCAACCACCACAATTGCAATCGCAGTGCCTATTGATAACCGAAATTGTAATGAGTGGATCAGTTTGTTTTTGCGACCATCCACCCCAGCCCCCGAACATTTTTAATGATATCAGCACCAAATTTTTTGCGAATTGAATGAATGAAAAACTCTATTGCATTACTTTCTACTTCATCCCCCCATGCGTATATTTTTTCCTCTAGCTCTCCACGTGAAAGTATTGCACCCGGGCGAACCAACAATGCTTGCAATAAAGCAAATTCACGCGCGGATAATCGAATAGAATCTTTACCCCTAACCTGTGCCTCACGTGTGACAGGGTCGAGAGAAATAATGCCATTAGTCAACTGTGGTCCTGCACTAGTTGATTGCCGTCTTAGAACAGCCCTTATTCGTGCGCTCAATTCTCCCAAAGCAAAAGGCTTCACCAAGTAATCATCTGCACCTGCGTCCAAACCACTAATGCGATCTTCTATAGCATCCCTTGCAGTCAATATAATAATAGGCAGTGGTTTCTGTTGTTTTCTTATGTTGATCAACACATCAATACCATCCCGACGAGGCAAGCCGAGATCCAA
>CAZICR010000524.1:0-2375 GCA_964537795.1 uncultured Cellvibrionaceae bacterium
TGTGCGAGTTGATCAACCTGATTACAAATTAAATATTGATCGTGAGAAAGTGGCAGATCTTGGATTGGATTTACAAACAGTGACTGCTGATGTGGGTACTTTGTTGGGCGGTGGTTATGTCAATCGTTTTAATATGGCCGGGCAAAGTTATAAAGTTATTCCACAAGTTAAACGCAGTGCTCGCTTGACTCCGGATGATCTTGCCAATTTATATGTGACTGGTCCGGAAGGAAGTTTGATTCGCCTTGACCAGGTTGCCACTATTACTCACTCTACAGAACCTCGAAGTATTAATCGTATGCAACAATTGAATGCGGTAAAAATTTCAGGTGCTGCAGGCATACCTACCGGTGAAGCATTGGCGTTTCTGGAAGAGGAAGCACGCAAGATTTTGCCAAAAAATTATTCTATTGATTACACCGGTGAGTCGCGTCAATTAATTCGCGAAGGCAATACCTTTTTACCTGTGTTCGCTTTGGCGGTAGTGATGATTTTTTTGGTGTTGGCTGCGCAATACAATAGTTTCCGTGATCCTGTTGTGATTCTTTTGGGATCTGTCCCCTTGGCATTGTTTGGTGCATTAACCTTTACCTTTTTGAAAATGTGGGCGCCGCTTCCCTATTTCACCGATACGTTTACGACCACGCTGAATATTTATTCTAATGTCGGTATGGTGACTTTGGTTGGGTTAATTGCGCGTAATGGTATTCTGGTAGTGGAGTTTGCCAATCGATTACAAGAAGAGGGCAAAGCAAAAATTGATGCAATTCGAGAAGCTTGCATCATTCGTTTGCGTCCTGTGATGATGACCAGTATTGCGACTATTGCTGGTCACACTCCTTTGATATTTGTTTCAGGTGCGGGTGCTGAAGCGCGTAATTCAATTGGTATTGTGTTGGTGTTGGGTATGACAATCGGTACTTTCTTTACATTGTTTGTGTTACCTGCACTCTATATGTTGATTGCAAAAGATCATCAAAAACACAATGAATTTGATCAGGAAATTCGCGAATTAAATCAAGCTGAAGCACAGACATTATGATAAATAATCCAGACAATAAAGTTTTCGGTGTAAAGAAAATTATTGCTGTCGCATCTGGGAAGGGTGGTGTAGGTAAATCAACTACCAGCGTCAATTTGGCGCTGGCGTTGGCCGCAGAAGGCAAGCGAGTGGGTATTCTGGATGCTGATATTTATGGCCCCAGCCAACCGCAAATGCTCGGGGTTGGTTTGCGTCGCCCAGAAGTTGTTTTAATTGACGGGCAGCAAAAAATGAAACCGATTGAAGCCTATGGCATTCAATCGATTTCAATGGGATATCTGATAACAGAACAAACACCTGTTATGTGGCGCGGCCCTATGGCGACAGGTGCGTTGTTACAATTAATTCAACAAACAGCTTGGAATCAGGTAGATATCCTTGTCATTGATATGCCACCCGGTACGGGCGATATACAAATTACACTTGCACAAAAAATTCCGGTCACAGGTGCGGTAATAGTGACTACACCACAGGACATCGCATTATTGGATGCGAAAAAAGCCATTGAGATGTTTCGTAAAGTGAATGTTCCGGTTTTAGGAATTATTGAAAATATGTCGACGCATATTTGTTCCGCTTGCGGGCATGAAGAACATATTTTTGGTGCGGGTGGTGGCCACAGTATCGCGTGTGATTATCAAACCCAATTATTGGGTGCTCTACCTTTGGATATCCGTATCCGACAAGATGTTGATGCAGGTAAACCCAGTCTGGTGACTGATCCCGAATCGTCAATATCAAAATCCTATCGTGAGATTGCAAAAAATATAATTGGGCAATTACAACAAAATTCAAAAAATGTTTTTCCGGAAATTGAAATTACCGAAGATTAAATTGCCAATTAATTTACAGTAAAAACGACATAGCGGCTTCCATGTCTTCTGACAAATCCTCGGATTCGGCAACCTGCATATCTGGATCCAGCCCCAATCGTTCAAAAGCAGTTACCTGAGTGTAATCAATCTTGCCCATAGTGGTTTCCGTTCCTATGTAGCCTTGCAACATAGCGACTGTGACCAGATCAGAATAATCCGCTTTGGGTATTTTTCTGCCGAAATCAATGTGTTGTGTTGGAATATGGGCCAGTTCTGCGGGGAAATTCCAGGTCTTTAAAATCAAGTCACCGATGGGCGCGTGAATATGTTCTATAACCAGATCCAGGGTAATACTGTCTCTGAGCAGGGCAGGGTGATCCTCAGCATAGGTCAGAATAGGTAGAACACCAATTTTATGTACAAGTCCGGCAAGGGTTGCCTGATCGGGCCTGAGTTTGGTGTAGTGTTTGCACAATACATGACATATGGCAGCCACTTCACTCGAACGGCTCCAGACA
>CAZICR010000525.1:0-2375 GCA_964537795.1 uncultured Cellvibrionaceae bacterium
GCAGGTATTATAGAATCATTTTGGATTACAGATATTTTTACTAAAATTGGTTCATAAAAAAGGCAGCTCACGCTGCCTTTATTTCTTACTTCAAGGGTTTATATTTCATCCGTTGCGGTTGAGCATTTTGCCCCTTACGTTTAACTAAATCTTCATGGTAATCAGTGTAATTACCTTCGAAGAAAACAATATCCGAATCACCTTCGTAAGCAAGAATGTGAGTCGCGATACGGTCGAGGAACCAGCGGTCGTGCGAAATTACCAATGCGCAACCGGGGAATGACAGAATTGCATCTTCCAATGCGCGTAGTGTTTCGATATCGAGATCGTTTGAGGGTTCGTCGAGTAATAAAACGTTGGCGCCTTGTTTTAAGGTGTTGGCTAAATGCAAACGGCCGCGTTCACCACCGGAAAGTTCGCCGACACGTTTTTGTTGATCGGCACCTTTGAAATTGAAACGACCAATATAGGAACGGGATTGCACTTCGTAGTTGCCGATTTTCAAAATATCGGCGCCGCCGGAAATGGCTTCCCACACAGTTTTATTATTTTCCAAATTGTCACGGCTTTGATCGACGAACGCGACTTTTACGGTTTCACCAATGGTGACTTTTCCGCTATCGGGTTTTTCAACACCGGCGATCATACGGAAGAGGGTGGATTTACCTGCGCCATTACCGCCAACAATTCCAACCACTGCGCCTTTTGGAACACTGAATGATAAATTATCAATCAACAAACGGTCGCCATAGCCTTTGGACACATTTTCGAATTCGATAACTTTATCACCCAGTCTTTCACCTGGCGGAATATAAATTTCGTTGGTTTCGTTTCGCGCCTGAAATTCTTGCGATTGCAATTCATCAAATCTTGCCAAACGGGCTTTGCTTTTTGCTTGTCGGCCTTTTGGATTTTGACGAACCCATTCGAGTTCTTGTTTCAAGGCTTTTTGATGTGCGGCTTCAGTGCGTTGCTCTTGTGCTAATCGCGCTTCTTTTTGTTCCAGCCAGCTGGAATAGTTACCTTCGTATGGAATGCCATGGCCGCGGTCGAGTTCGAGAATCCAACCAGCAGCGTTATCAAGGAAGTAACGATCATGTGTGATTGCCACTACAGTGCCAGTGAATTTTTGCAGAAATTGTTCGAGCCAATAAACAGATTCAGCATCCAAATGGTTCGTCGGTTCGTCTAGCAACAACATGTCAGGACGAGAGAGCAACAAGCGGCAGAGTGCAACACGACGTTTTTCACCACCGGAAAGTTTGGTGACGTCTGCATCCCACGGTGGCAAGCGCAATGCATCGGCAGCGACTTCCAGCGTGTGGCTGATATTGTGTGCATCCCAAGCTTGAATTATGTCTTCACACTTGGCTTGTTTTTTCGCGAGCTCATCAAAATCTGCATCAGGCTCAGCGTAAGCGGCGTAGATGCGATCCAGTTCAGCCAGTGCTTCAACCGCTTCGCGCACACCATCTTCGACGTTGCCGCGAACATCTTTGGCGGGATCGAGTTGGGGTTCTTGCGGCAAATAACCAACTTTAATTCCCGGCATAGGGCGGGCTTCCCCGTTAAAGTCCTGATCAACACCCGCCATGATTTTCAGCAGAGTGGATTTACCCGAGCCGTTCAAACCCAATACGCCAATCTTGGCGCCAGGAAAAAACGAGAGGGAAATGTCTTTGAGGATTTCACGTTTGGGCGGAACAATTTTGCCTAAACGATGCATGGTGTAAACGTATTGAGCCATGAGATCAGACCTTGGTTGGTGTGAATGAAAAAATAGTGTTGCTACTATAAAGAAAACTCTGCGTGAGTAAAAGCTGTCGTTGAGTTGATTTATCTTACAGTTTCAATTTTCCGATTTTTAATTTATACAGTAAATTTTTTTGATCTGGATGAAGTGTTCTTTTAGAAATGGCAACAAAAATAACAAAACTGAATGCAGCTATATTGACAGCTGTAATGGGATTATACAAAAGCATCAGTAAAGAAATAATCAATACCAAGACTGTACCAGAGATGATTCTATGTTTGATATGCACCAATCGACAGGTATATTTCACAATTAAGCCAATCGCAAATGCAGGAGAAACAAAAACCCACATCGGCATGGCATCAAATGAAAGCAGCATAGGTATAAAAAATAGTAATGTAGTTAAAAATGTAATCAATGGCGCTAACACAATCCGTTGTTCTTTAAATATTATTTTTAGTTTTTCAACCTCTGAATCTTTCACGGAATTGGCATTGCTGATTAAATCACTTTCTGGTGTTGTATATATGTTATTCATTGTTTTTATCAACCAGAAAAGTTTTTGTATTGGTTAATTTGTCGTGTAATGTTTGGCGTTCGGGGTTGAAAAAAATCCACCAGT
>CAZICR010000526.1:0-2371 GCA_964537795.1 uncultured Cellvibrionaceae bacterium
ATATCTTTTGGATCTATATTCACTTTGTATTGGGCTTGTCTTTCGGCTATGGCCATAGCTTTATTGCGTGCGCTTCGACCGCCTGAACCTGGAGCGCCGGCAGACTCCATAATATCGGTGATACTTTTGTTGATACTTTTTGGAGTAATGCCGTTTTTCAAATTATGTTCAATTTGTTTTTGACGACGACGATCAGTTTCTTCTATAGCACGCTGCATGGAACCCGTAATTCTATCGGCATAAAGAATCGCTTTACCATTAAGATTACGTGCAGCGCGGCCGATGGTTTGAATTAATGAACGATCAGAACGCAGGAAGCCTTCTTTGTCTGCATCTAAAATGGCCACCAGCGAAACTTCCGGCATATCCAAACCTTCGCGCAATAAATTGATTCCAACCAGCACATCGAATTGTCCTAAACGTAAATCGCGAATAATTTCTACGCGCTCCACTGTATCTATATCCGAATGCAAATAACGCACGCGAATACCATGTTCGGCAAGGTATTCTGTTAAATCTTCCGCCATACGTTTGGTTAAAGTGGTAATTAATACGCGCTCATTTTTTTCTGTACGCAAACGAATTTCTGACAACACATCATCTACTTGCGAAGTTGCCGGGCGAATTTCAATTTCGGGATCAATTAATCCTGTAGGACGCACCACTTGTTCTACTACTTGACCCTGATTTTCCTGTTCATATTTTCCAGGCGTTGCAGACACCATAATCATTTGGGGTGCGATGCGTTCCCATTCATCAAAACGCATGGGGCGATTATCCAATGCTGATGGCAAACGAAAACCATATTCAACCAGCGTTTCTTTACGTGAACGATCACCTTTATACATAGCACCAATTTGCGGAATGCTGACATGGCTTTCATCAATAACCAATAATGCATCCGCCGGTAAATAATCAAACAAGGTTGGCGGTGGCTCACCGGAATTACGTCCGGATAAAAATCGTGAGTAATTTTCAATACCGTTGCAATAACCCAGCTCTTGCATCATCTCCAAATCGTAACGTGTACGTTGTTCCAAGCGTTGTGCTTCCACCAATTTATTATTTTCACGCAGGTATTCCAAACGAGTTCGCAATTCTTCCTTGATATTATCAATAGCTTCGAGAATTTTTTCGCGCGGGGTAACATAGTGGGATTTTGGATAAACGGTAAACCTCGGCACTTTATATAAGACTTCACCCGTGAGCGGATCAAAAATGGAAATCTGCTCCACTTCATCATCAAACAATTCAATACGCACGGCTTCTATATCGGAATCTGCGGGATAAATATCAATCACTTCACCACGAACACGATAGGTAGCACGCGCAAAATCCATATCATTACGAGTGTATTGCAGTTCCGCAAGGCGACGCAAAATCTGACGCTGATCAATTTTGTCACCGCGGACTATATGCAACAACATTTGCATATAAGCCTGAGGGTCACCCAAACCATAAATAGCGGATACGGAGGCAATAATAATCGCGTCTTTACGTTCAAGCAGCGCTTTGGTTGCAGACAAACGCATTTGTTCTATATGTTCATTAACAGCTGAATCTTTTTCAATAAATGTATCTGAAGAAGGTACATAAGCTTCAGGTTGATAATAATCGTAATAGGAAACAAAATATTCCACGGCATTGTTAGGGAAAAATTCTTTAAATTCACCGTAGAGTTGTGCTGCCAATGTTTTGTTATGGGCCATGATCAAGGTTGGCCTTTGTACCTTGGCGATTACATTGGCAATAGTAAAAGTTTTACCCGAACCAGTAACACCTAATAAGGTTTGGTGTGAAAGACCATCTTCTATTCCTTGCACCAAACCTGCTATAGCCGTTGGCTGATCTCCCGCTGGAGCAAAATCACTTTTTACAACAAATTGTTTTGACATAAAAACCCGAGGTAGAAAACATAAAGAATTTAGATTCTACCCTAAACTACTGACAAAGGCTGTCATCTATGGGGCAAGATTATTCAATCAAAAATCACGTTGAATACAGCCTCGGCGTTATATTCAGAAAGGAAACGTACAAAGTGTTCCGGTGCTACGGCTCTGGAAAAATAATAGCCCTGCAAGAAAGTGGCGCCCAATTCCGAGCAAATACGGGCTTGCTCCTTGGTTTCAATTCCTTCAACAACTACCGATAAATCAAGACTTTTCCCCAAACCAATCATCGCCTTCAAAATCTTGGTATCCGAATAATTTTCAGGCACCCCCTGCACGAAGGTTTTATCAATTTTAATGGTATTGGCAGGTAATTGTTTTAAATAAGCCATAGATGAATAACCCGTCCCGAAATCATCTACAGCTATTTCAACACCGATATTACGAATTTCCTGTAATAAAATAGCGGCTGAATAAATATT
>CAZICR010000527.1:0-2371 GCA_964537795.1 uncultured Cellvibrionaceae bacterium
AATAGCTACATGTCTATTATTTTCCAGCAATATTTTTGCAGTTGAAAAACTGGAAGCCAGCGATCTTATTGGAAAATACTCTTGCACCTTTACCCAAGATGGTTACACCTATAGCCCCTTTCCTTGTGTGATTAGCCAAACACCAGAAGGAATTCATCTGGAAAAAACTGCTGGATCACAACGTATTAAAGGCTTAATCAATATTACAGAGGCAGGTTTTGATTTTAGCGGGACTTATTTTTGCCCTTTTGGTGACTGCACTTCAAATGCGACCGGAAGTTTTGCAAAAACTAAAAAAGGTTTTAACGGGACAGTAAAAACGGATGATGGCGCTGCTACAGTTGTTGATTTGATTAAATCCAGATAAGCATCGACTTATCTGGATTTATAAAAATTATGACAATAACGGAATAATATGTTGCCAATCCATTTGTTTCGCATAATCCAGCGCGGTTTTTCCGTTTTGGGTTTTGGCATTTTTATCAGCGCCTAATTCCAGCAAAACTGCAATCGTACTTTTATTTCCAGCAATTGCTTCAAGATGCAGCATAGTCAAACCGGTATTGGATGTTTCAGTTAGCTCTTGCGGATTTTCCTGAATATATTGACACAATTTATCTTGCATGCTCATACTCATTGGATGCTCTATCAGATATTCAGGATGATCTTTCTGATCGCAGACGATTTGAATATCGTTAAGATCACCAAAATCCAAACCCCAAGCTTCGTCATGCTCTGATCGCTCTTGTTCATCCATTTCAGAACGAATGACATGAATAGTGAAGCCACCACAAGTTTTTCCTTCGCGCGACAATAACCAATCACTTATCTGACTGAGTGGAACACTCACAGGATCGCCCCGCGATAAATTAGTTAACTCATTGGGTTCATTTAACAATACACCGTGAATAATTTCGCCGTCGAAATAAACTTCATCAATCCACATGTGTTCAACGCTTGGTTTTTCACCTTCGGTAAACAGTTGGGTAAACGCAACTTTGACATAAGCAAAATCCAAAGCCGGTACTATGCGATGATTTTCCCATGTCAATTCTCGCCAACAATATTTAAAACTGGATTGAGCTTTTCGATAGGCATCCAACATTTTTTCGTTTTCGCCGTTGATATAAATACTGCCTATCATAAATTACCTTTAATTAAGTTAAATAGCCCAAGTCCCAAAATTATGTTCCGGACGTTCAGCTAAATTTAAAAAACATTCTAATTCTGCACGAATTTGGTCTTCAATAGCTGCTGCCTTAAAAACATATTTTGTTTGTGAATGATCAAGATTTAACATTGTCATTTATCCGATTTTGATTTTTTACTCAGGTGTACCAATGCCCAAAAACAACCAATAGCAGCTAGTAGCCATGACATAAATAAACCTGTATTTCCAATATGCACTATCAAACGTTTTTCATAACGTGAGAATACGTAATCAGTGTCAAGTAATCCTGCAAATGCAAAATAGAGCGCAGCGATTCCCAACAGACATGGAATAATTTTACTTAACCAATCAGGTAATTCCATATCAGCATCACCATTTTGTGGTTTGTTCAATTCTGCCATCGGTGTACACGGTAAATTCGCCATCATCTTTTTGCAGTCGAGTTGCCTTACCTTTTTCAAAAGGTGCGGGACTCCAAAATTGCATTGGGATAATCAATTTATTCTGGTAATTAATATAACCCCATTTTTGCGGTTCGTTCATCACGGCAATCATGCCACCACCTGCAATTTCTGCACTGGCATATTGAATAGGAATGATAACTTTCCCAGTTAAATCGATATAACCTGTGAGCTCTCCGATACTTACATTAAGTAATCCATCTATAGCGGCTTTTGGAGAAATGTAATCATATTGCGGCTTCACAATTTCTTCGCTTTTCTCGTTAACCAACCCCCATTTATTTTTGATAGCCACCTTACATACACCATCAGTAAAACCAACAAACATTGAATCATAAATAGGTTTAACAATAATTTTTCCTTGCTTGTTTACTATGCCCATACCTAATGAATTGCCCTCACTGTCATATCGACTTAATTTTGAATATTCCGGATCAGACATAGGTGATGTTTCATACGACTCATCCGTTGACTCCCAATATTGTTCTTCATTATTGTAATGACCCGGAACAAATTCAGAGTTATTTAACTTATTGGCAAAAGTCACCAAAGAAAGTGTAGATAAGACCATAAGACAAAATATTTTTAACACAACACCCCCCTTCAACTTTTGATTCATTGTCAAAAAGCAAGTTTACAAGAAAGGGGCGCCTTTCCAACATCGTCCAGATCAGCGAAGCGAAAGCGATCATGCAGACGCTGGACGCCTGCGGCGGCAACCGGATCGAGGCGGCCCGCG
>CAZICR010000528.1:0-2347 GCA_964537795.1 uncultured Cellvibrionaceae bacterium
CGGAGGCTGAGATGGGCTCGGCCCAACCCGTAGAACCTGATCAGGTCAATACCTGCGGAGGGAACAAGGCGCTTCTTTTTCGTGCCCCCTCCGCCTCAGTTTTTCGAGGCTCCATGACTTCAAATTTGCATCAATTACCCGAAACTGTCGGCATCGCCGGTGCAGGATTATTGGGTCGACTTTTAGCCTGGAAATTATTGGAATCAGGCTGCAAAGTGACTTTATTTGATGCTGAAAATATTCTCGATAATCAAAAAAATTCTGCCGCCGCATTTACTGCTGCTGGCATGATTGCACCATTGAGTGAAGCAGTTGTCTCGGACGCCAATGTTTTTCGCATGGGGCAATATGCACTGAAACGTTGGCCAGAATGGTTAGCTGAGTTATCACCATCGAATGATTTATTCTTTCAACACGGCAGTCTGGTGATTGCACATCCACAAGATCAATCAGAATTAGATCAATTTGTCAGTGAATTAAAATTTGTGATTCCTGATTGCCATTCTTATCAGCGATTAAATCAGAAACAAATACAAGAACTGGAGCCGGATTTACAATCGCAATTTTCCAATGGACTATTTTTAGAAGAAGAAGGACATATTCATAATCGCGAATTCTTGCATTTTTTGACCCAGGAACTTATCAGACTGGGATGTGAATTTCGGGAAAAGACAAGTGTTGAACTTGAAGCTTTCACTATCAGGTCATCAGAAAAAAACGAAAAGTTTTCCTGTGTGATTGATTGTCGCGGTGTGGGTGCCAAATCACAATTAAAAAACTTGCGTGGTGTGCGCGGTGAAACCTTGCATGTACAAACCAGCGAAGTGCATTTTCAACGCCCTATTCGCCTGATGCATCCGCGTTATCAATTATATGTAGTTCCCAAACCCGATAATTGTTTTATTATCGGCGCCACCCAAATTGAAAGCGAAGACAGATCGCCTGTCAGTTTACAATCGTCACTGGAGTTAAGTTCCGCACTTTATACATTGTCGCCTGCATTTGCTGAAGCTCGAATCATTGAAATGGATACTAATTTGCGGCCTGCATTTCCTGACAATTTGCCGCACATTGATATTCAGAATGGAATTATACGAGCCAATGGATTATTTCGACACGGTTATTTATTAGCGCCTGCGGTTATCGATTCTATTATGGCCAGCTTAATGAAATCAGAAAAAACCGTTTTCTGTAATTTACTTAAACACAGTTGATGAAAAGCTCATGATTCAAATCAGCGTCAATAATCAATCACAATCCCTGGCAGCCAACACACGCTTAAGCGATGCATTAATTGAATGGGGTTTTGCTAATAGCAAAATTGCTGTGGCCATCAATCAGGAATTTGTACCACGCTCAACTTACAGTGAACGCATTTTAATGAATGGCGATCAAATTGATATAGTCAAACCAGTAGGAGGAGGTTGAGATGGAAAAAGATTTTTCACTCTATGGCGAAAGTTTTTCCAGTCGCTTTTTATTGGGCACAGCACTTTATGCATCGCCACAGTTAATGCGCGATGCTATTACACAATCACGTTGTGAAATTGTGACGCTGGGTTTACGTAGACAAAATCCCACTGAAAAATCCGGCGATACCTTTTGGCAATTTATTCAGGAAAGTGGTTGTCGCCTATTACCTAACACCGCAGGCTGTAAATCAGTAAAAGAAGCCGTAACACTCGCTGAAATGTCACGCGAAATTTTTAATACTGATTGGATTAAATTGGAAGTGGTTGGTGACGATTATAATTTACAACCTGATCCATTCGGGTTACTGGAAGCTTCAGACATTCTGATCAAAAAAGGTTTCAAAGTTTTACCCTACTGCACCGACGATTTGATTTTATGCAAACGTTTATTGGATGTCGGCTGTGAAGTATTAATGCCTTGGGGTGCTCCAATTGGTACTGGTCAGGGTTTATTGAATCGCTATAATTTAAAAACATTACGCGAACGCATTAAAGATGTACCTATGATTATTGATGCTGGCTTGGGTGCTCCTTCACAAGCAGCAGAAGCTATGGAAATGGGATTTGATGGCATTTTATTGAATACTGCTGTCGCAAAAGCCCATAACCCGCCCCTAATGGCAGAAGCTTTTGCCGATGCAATTGATGCGGGAAGAAAAGCCTTTAAAGCAGGGTTGATTCAAAAACGCCAAACTGCCAGCCCGAGCACACCGACTATTGGGCAACCTTTTTGGCATCAGTGATTTTTAAAGCGACCCACACCCTCCGAAAGGGGGAGGAGCCGTCCCCTCCCCTTACGAAGGGGAGGGTCGGGGTGGGGTTTGTTTTAGCCGTTTAACAAATCCAAAATTTTTTCAAATCCCACTCTCAATTTT
>CAZICR010000529.1:0-2347 GCA_964537795.1 uncultured Cellvibrionaceae bacterium
CTGAGAAGCCCGTGCCAGAAATTGAATACAGGCCTCTTCATCATAGGTGACAAGTGAAACTTCAAGCTTGATCAGTTTTTCGGAGCCTTCCTGGGTGACGCCTTTGAATGAAAGTGTTGATGATTCAGCATCATCACCTTTTAACATAAATTCTTTCAGAAAGTTTTTCAGGCGGGATTGGTCTGCATCGCACACCATATCCATGATTGGCATGGCTTCTATGTCATCTTTGTCTTTATATTCGAACAAGTCCGCAAAAGATTCATTGGCATAAAGATAGAGTCCATCCTGAACGTAAGCGATTGCATCCCGCGAACTATCCAGTAATTGTTGTGAGCGTTTTTCTGCTTCGCGAAAACGCCTGTCAGCAAAGCGTTTTGCTTGTCGTTGTTCGCGATTACGTAACTCCCGTTCAATAACAAGCAGTAGATGTTGATCGTCATCCAGATTAACCACATCAACCGCGCCTAACTTCAAGCCCTCAACCACTGCGGAAGGGTTTTCTTCGTCGTTTAATAATATGACCGGGACATCTTTATTCAGGCGGCGAATTTGTTTGATTGCATTTGCGGGAGATAAATTAGTCGTGTTGCTATTGCCTATCAGCAAATCCCAACTTTGCTCTTGCAACAATTTAATCAATGAATCTTCATTTTCTACATATTGGGCACGGTTTGGTTTACCGGATGCGTGCAGCATACTGATCAGGCGCTCAGCCTCGCTGCGGGAATTATTAAGAAGTAACAGTCGAATAGTATCGTTGGCGCTCATAAATGAATACTTTATTTAAAATGCTCGTATATTACCTTTTTTGTCTCGTCTCTCAAGCTCTGTGTTTGATTCGACAGCTGCTGTGTTGGATTTGGTGTCTACTTATTAATCTTCTTTGGTTGATGCAGCAATGGTTCTGTATCCAAATTGAGTAAATACGCCTGTTGAAAAAATTCTTTTAGTCAATTGGATGTTGATTGCGCCAACCTCTGGTGCTTGATCAGGCATAAACAGTTTAACTTTACTGTTTTCATGAAAAGTCACTGCATTGGTAATGAGACTAGTCGGTTGATTGATAGCGCGCAATTCTGGAATCTGTAATCCACGTAAATACTCGGTGTAACCACCCGTTCGATGAATCAATGCTATGCCAACAGGTGTTGCTTTGGGGGATAGTATTTGCACGCCCAGTTGTGTGGCGCCTTTAATTTGATGAGCCCAGCGAATAACACCTAAAATCCAGTTAGGTCGGTTATTTTCTTTCAATGCCAGTAACTCGCCGGTTTTCACTTGGATCGGTATGTCTCCTTGCCATTCAAGACCATATCCGCCGGCGCTTTTATCAATCAAAGGAACCTGGTGAATTTGATGTTGGCCTTGATATTGATCTAGTACTTGTTGCTTGATGCGTTGCTCTACAGATGTTGTTGATGCTAATCCTGAGACTCCGCCTTTTACATCAAATGATTCACTCCAGGGATCGAGTTCCTGATTTTGTTTTAGTTGAACGCCTCGTTTCAAGAAACCACTGGCTCTCTCTGCAATGGGGTTTTCCTGTTGCAAAAAAACCTGGAAAGGCATTTCGCCAGCAAGATAAAAATGAATATTGGTGATCCCGATAATGACATCAATGTTCAGTCTGGTAACTTGGCGTGAAAAGCCTCGCTGTGCTTGTTGCTTCCAGGCTGTTTGTAAATGTTGGATGACAGCTGGTGTAACTTTTTGCTCGCCACCTTCCTCTGTCGCTTGTGAAAGTTCTTTTAAATGATTCATTATCCCTGTGACATCTAATTCGTATGCGTTGGTTAACTTAATTTCGGATTGTTTCGCTTTACTGACAAACATGGGAGGCAGATCCGAGTGTGCCAGTGTTATCAATGAATGATCCGATCCTTCAGATGCAAGTGGCTGGAACTTGACCATATAACTGTCGTGTTCAAGTAGTGAAAATACTTGCTGTATCTCTTCCTGCCTTAATTGGTTTGGCCTTGATGCAGCTATCAGCAGTACACGAATATAAGCTTGCAATGGATTTTGATGCGATGGCGTCAACAATGGGTCAACACAGGGCTCTTCCAGAACATCGGCATGTTCGGCAATCAGAAATAAAGAGTGTGCGGTTTGCCATAAATATTCTGGAGGTGGCAAATAGAGTTGGTAACTTCTGAGCAGTAAATAACTGACACAAGCCAGTGCCCGATAAATTGCCAATGCGAGATGATGTTCCTTGTCTTTAATATTGGCGCAAATATCGCGTATAACGACCAGGTAAGTATTCAACAGATGTTTTTGCAATGCTTGGGCGACAGTTGCCGTTTTTACAGCGGCTTCGGGCATGATCAGTGGCTGGTTAAGA
>CAZICR010000530.1:0-2339 GCA_964537795.1 uncultured Cellvibrionaceae bacterium
TGGTGGGCTCGGTGCTCATGGAGCGCATGCAGTCCGAAAATGATTTTGCTGATATTGAGCCGGTATTTTTTACCACGTCTAATGTTGGTGGTGCCGCACCGGCAGTCGCTGCCAATCTGCCTGCATTGAAAGATGCATCTTCAATTGATGAATTAAAAAATTTGGATGTGATCATTACCTGCCAGGGCGGTGATTACACCACTGAGATTTTTCCAAAACTGCGCGCTGCCGGTTGGGATGGTTATTGGATCGACGCAGCATCCAGCCTGCGTATGGAAAAAGATGCGGTGATTATTCTTGATCCGGTTAATCGCGGTGTTATCGATAATGCCTTGAAAAAAGGTATCAAAAACTTTATCGGCGGTAACTGCACCAACTCCATCATGTTGATGGGTATGGGTGGTTTGTTCCACGCAGGTTTGGTGGATTGGGTCAGTTCAATGACTTATCAAGCCGCTTCAGGCGGTGGTGCCAACCACATGCGTGAATTGCTGAAAGGCATGGGTGTCATTCATAGTGCTGTTGCAAGTGAATTGGCAACACCTGCATCCGCTATTTTGGATATCGATAGAAAAGTTGCGAGTACTATTCGAAATGATGTTCCGCGCGAATTTTTCCCGGCGCCTTTGGCTGGTGGTTTGATTCCCTGGATCGACAAGCAATTGGATAATGGCCAATCCAAAGAAGAGTGGAAAGGTCAGGCTGAAGTGAACAAAATTTTGGGCACTGAGAAAACTATTCCAGTCGATGGTCTTTGTGTGCGTATTGGCGCAATGCGTTGTCACAGTTTGGCGCTGACAGTTAAGCTCAAAAAAGATCTTCCACTTGGTGAAATCGAATCCATTATCAAGTCAGGTAATGATTGGGTTAAGTTTGTGCCCAACGAGCGCAGTATCACTGAGCAAGAGTTGACGCCCGCGTCTATCACTGGCGGTTTGAAAATCGGTGTGGGGCGTGTGCGTAAATTAAATATGGGCCCCGAGTACCTGTCTGCCTTTGTGATTGGTGATCAATTGTTGTGGGGGGCGGCGGAACCACTGCGTCGTATGCTGCGTATTCTGAAGCAGTCTTGATAGATTTTATCCCCAAATGGATTTGGGGGTTGGAGTTTCAATATTTACCTGTTTTTCTAACCTCTGGTTCTAAAAAACCATCTTTAAAACCCTATTTTTGTAAAAATCCTTGCGTAAATCCCGTAAAAAGATACAGATTACAATCCTTGATCAAGGGTTAGTATTGAAAAAAACCTATTTATAATGAATACTTGCGTGAGATATTGAATATAGATTCGAGGTTTTTGATTGTATCAACTAACCGATAGTTTTTTTAGCGAAGTCGGTTTATTGGGCTAGACTTCGAGTGATTTGCCGATTTACTCCGGCAACTTGTTGAATAATAAAGGATAGCGCCTATGCGTCTTCGTCAGTTGGTTTTAGCTTTAGGTTTAGCATCTCTGTTGGTTTCGTCCTTGACGAATGCCTTGGGTCTTGGAGAAGTTACACTCAATTCAACCCTGAACCAGCCTTTGAATGCTGAAATAAAGCTACTGGATACACGGGATTTAACTGCTGAGCAAATAGTGGTTAGTTTGGCGTCGCCGGCGGATTTTGAACGAAACGGTGTTGATCGACTTTTCTTCTACACAGAATTCCAATTTCAAATTGATTTACAAAGTCCCCGTGGCCCTATAGTTAGAATTACATCCCGTAATCCTGTTCGCGAACCTTATCTAAATTTTCTGATTGAAGCTCGTTGGACCGCCGGTCGTTTACTTCGTGAATATACCTTGTTAATGGATTTGCCAACCTATGACGATGAGAAGCAAGTCAGACCCAGTGTGGCACCAAGCGTACCAGACACCAAACCAACAACTCAGGGTAAAGTTAATCGCGTACCCCCCACAACAGAGCCGAGCCGTCCCAGAGTTCAGTCAACTCCGCGTGCTGCGCAAAACGGTGAATACACTATTCGTCCAAATGACACCTTATGGGAAATAGCTGCCGCTGTACGTCCGGAAGTATCTGTACATCAAGCGATGGTGTCGTTGTACGAAGCCAATCCGGAAGCTTTTATCGGTGGCAATATTTCCCGTTTGCGTGAAGGTCGTGTGCTTCGCGTTCCTGACGCATCACAGATGACATCACTTTCCAAATCGGAAGCGATCAGTCAATTCTCCCAGTTAGAGTCTGGAATGGGCGCGCAATTGACCGCGTCGCGTCGCACCAATACAGAAGCTGCAGAACCATCGGATATTTCCGGGCGTGTGACACTGGCGGCTTCGAATACCTCACCTACAACATCAACTGGTCAGGGCAGTGGTGCTGATAATGGCAGTGGTC
>CAZICR010000531.1:0-2337 GCA_964537795.1 uncultured Cellvibrionaceae bacterium
AAAGCCATGCCCAAAGTCACCAGCTATTTTTTTGCCGCAGAGGAATTGAAATCACTCTGTGAACTGGCAGATAAAAGTATGAAGTTGACTGTGACTATTACTGAGAAGATGACTTACGTGTCGAATGAAACGACAAATGTGGTTGTATCGCTGGTTGATTTGTAAAAATTTCTGCCCTTTTATATTTCCATCAACTCCCTTAGTATCGGCAGTTACGCATTAGCCCGTAAGGGAGTGAAACGGAATGCGGGGATGATCCGCGAAATTGTGAGTGTTGGATTTTGTTGGGTGGGTTGGGTATTAAGTGTTTTGTTTTGTAGGTGGTGAATGTCTGGTTTGCTCAAAGCGGACATTAATTTTACTCCGACCCTAATTGTTCAAAATTTTAAAGTAATTAATTCGTGCTCTGACCTGGAGGGAACATGGAAATAACCATTAAAGAAATTGATGCGCTGAAATTGGATTTAGATTATCAGGGTATTATCATCCTACCTCATAACTATGAATCTGATGAAAATCATGAGTACCACTCAACAACAATTTCGTTTTATAAATATTCTAAAGAAAAGATCAACATAGAATATTTTTCTGAACCTCAATTGTTTATTGAGCAGAGGTCAGGCGATTGGTTTGGTCCTCTCCTGTTTATTACGTCGACAGCAATAGCACAGAATCCAGAATTGATTTCTATTACTTGCGGCGTTATTGCAAATTATGTCACCGACTTCCTTAAAGGTAAGAAAAATACCAATGTCCGTTTGAAGGTTATACACAAAGAAACAAAAACTTTAAAGTTAACCGAGATTTACTATGAAGGCGGAATCGAGGGATTAAGCCATCTAGAGAAATCAATTCAAGAAATTGCAGGCAAGGGTGATTACGTCGATGAATGAAGGAAATATCTCATTTGATCAAGCCCATGACGAATATTGCAATTTTATAGACTCTTGCGGAAAGTTTAGTTTCTACACAAGATCAACAGATATACAACGTAAAAAAGTTTTAGAGTGCGAAAACTATTTGTATGTTATTAAGCAATATAAAGCTCATGCAATAGAAAGCAATAATGAAAATATTGCCAACCAGTTTTTTCACATGCAATGCATGGTAAATGCAATGAAATCCTCTCTCCTAATGTGGATTCAACTAAAAGAGGGGAAATTTGAAGATGCTTGGACAAGACTAGTAGATGCCCAGGAATATACATTTATCGCATTAAGGATTATTGATTGCGAAGGCGTTAGAAATTTCGAGTCTCGCCTAAAGGGGGCTGAAGATGCATTGTTTCCCGGCTGGAAAATATTCAATAGCCCAGGCTTTGTAGAAACCATCGGGAACTGCTCTATATGTCATAGCCCATTTTCTGCTTGTGATCACATAGAAAATGATATCTACATGGGCAGACTCTGCCAACGTATAGATCGAAAGATTGTGAGAGTAGATCATTTAGCTTTCGTTGAAAATCCTCGTGACAGACGTTGCATCATCACGAAAATATCGGATGATGAAGGAAATGTAATAGATTATTTTACTTGGGAAAGAACAGGCAAAAAAAACGATAATAAAAGCGGTCATCATGTAGAGGGAAGAGTGTTTTGTATTCCTACTCTGGATGTGTTGTAGAAGCATGCCCTACATGGCCAGTATGAAATTGAACTCCGTTATTGGCCAATAAATAACGTAATAACTTTTAGAATCCAACACAACAGCTCCACATTCCGCTTTGCTGCATACGGGCTACGGTTCTAAACCAGATAGAAACATGGCTGATAAATGAAATTTTCCTCTGGCTCCAATTATTGTTGAGAGCATAAGGCGGAGCATAATTTTTCTTCTGGGATTAAAACCTATAGAGCTTATGAAAAAGGTAAATAAATGATTATTTTTGATTCGGCTTGGGAAAATAATTTTCTAGAAGAGAAAGCTCGGTTTTTGACTACTTTTGATGGTTTTACGCCTGTAAAAGACTATATTGTTATTCATAAATCAAAAAAATATTTTTATAATCAATGGGTTGAATTTTTTGTTGAAAGAAAAATTATCGTGTTAGAGTTGAGATATGCCTTTTTGTTTTATTCTAGGGTTATTAATATCGGTGTTGAATTTACTTCGGATGGAAAGAAAAATATTTTGTCTGCAAGTGAATTGTGGGATCTAGAGTTGTAAATATTTGGTGTCAGAGCAAAATTAAATGTCCGCTCTGGCCGAACGGGTTAAATAACTCACACAAGCGAGCAAAAAATGAATGATGAAGATTTTCTTCATGATCGAACCGAAAACATTTCCAAAAGACATATTGTGATTCCAAGATCGCAACTACAGGAAGAAACGCTCAAC
>CAZICR010000532.1:0-2335 GCA_964537795.1 uncultured Cellvibrionaceae bacterium
ACACCAAAGGCGTTGCTATTTCGCCATGCAAAATCAGCGTCCAGGGTTTTTGTGCGAAATAATAATCACCATCGCCGTCACCATCCACATCACCGAGGTAGATGTTGTAGTTATCCGCCTTGATTTCCAACGCATATGACATTTGCGCAAAGAACAAGGATACGATAACCAATGTTAATTTTTTGAAAAAATTTAACATGACTCCTCCGGTAATGAGTCGATGGTGAAATGGAAAAATGTTTTGCCGAATTACAATTTATTTTGCAATGCTTACAGAGACTATACTGCAACGCCCACCGAACGCATTCAACGCCGGATCATCAGTGACACCTAATACAACAGGTCGGTTGGCAAGCTGCGCGGCTAGCAACATGGCATAGATTTCTTTGAAGTTAGGTACATTATTGCGCGTCGTAATATAATTCGAATCACATGACAATTGAGGCGAACTGAATCCATTAGTTACTTTGATCTCCATATTACCTGCTTGATGCCCAAATGCAGTGGGGCCAATTATCGCTACACTGTCAAGGGATGCACTGACCTGAGCAGTTCCTGCAGCAGCATTAAATGCCAAGCAAGAAATTGTTGAGAGAAATAATGCTTTAACTTTCATAATAGAACCTCCTAATTGATTGAAATGACGTCTTCAGCATCACAACAGGTAGATATAACCCTATCGAGATTTTATGGGATTTGATTAATGGAGAAACACTGTACAAAACTAAAATTACATTAAGCAGGAATTTGGAAAGGATTTTATAAAGTAGATGAGGTAGAGATGAAGCCAATCGAAACACCAAGTATTCGCATAGCTGATTAAAAAAATTCCCGCGAACTTTCATATCCTGATGCCCTTTGGTGCAACCAATTCTGAAAACCTTTTAACCTGAATTAGAGTTAACTCACTCTCAACTGAACGACATGCTAAAACCCTTTGGTCAAAAATTCAACTAGCCACCTAGAATATTTCAGCATTCAGATATCCCCCTCTGGACTCTACGACAACAATTCCTTTTTTTATTGATTAACATTTCATTCACTTTTACTGCCCCATAAAAAACGGCAGCCTGAGCTGCCGTTTTTCACTCACTACAATCAGGCAATTTTGTCGCCGACACGTAAAATTTTCATGGTGTTGGTGCCACCTAATTCGGTGGTGTCACCGTTGGAAATAATCACCAGATCACCGTCAATCACTACACCGCGTTGTTTGAGATTATCAATTGCGCGCAATTGATCCGCTGTGTTGGGTACCGTGACAGTATCAAATGCAACGGGATGTACGCCGCGATAAAGTGCAACTTTACGTTGTGTTGATACATGACGGGAAAAAGCAAAAATCGGTAATTGCGAACCCACACGCGACATCAAACGCGGTGTGCTTCCGGTTTCTGTAAACGCAATAATTGCTTTTACACCAGCGAGATGGTTTGCAGTAAACATAGCGCCTAATGCAATTGACTGATCAATAGTGTTGAAGGCTTCGTCCATACGATATTTATCAAAACTGGCGGTCGGATGTTTTTCAGCACCCAAAATAATTCGCACCATTGCTTCAACAGTTTCAACCGGATAACTACCGGCGGCTGTT
Source organism: uncultured Cellvibrionaceae bacterium (assembly GCA_964537795.1). GTDB lineage: Bacteria > Pseudomonadota > Gammaproteobacteria > Pseudomonadales > Cellvibrionaceae > Cellvibrio. The sequence continues at coordinate 1,595 of CAZICR010000532.1, forward strand.
TCTGCTGACAACATCACTGCATCAGTACCATCCAATACCGCATTGGCCACATCGAATACTTCTGCACGCGTTGGCAATGGACTGTTGATCATGGATTCCATCATTTGTGTTGCAGTGATCACCACTTTATTCAACGCACGTGAACGTTCAATGATACGTTTTTGTACGCCGATTAATGCAGCATCACCAATCTCAACACCCAGATCACCACGTGCAACCATGACTGCATCACTTGCGCGAATAATATCGTCCAGCGTTTCATTATCAGCTACGGCTTCTGCACGTTCGACCTTGGAAACCAATCCTGCACGGCCACCGGCTTCCAACATTAATTTGCGCGCGTAATGCATGTCTTCTGCAGAACGAGGAAAGGAAACGGCCAAATAGTCCACATCAATTTCTGCGGCGGTTTTAATATCGGCCAGATCTTTTTCTGTCAAAGCAGGCGCAGTTAATCCACCACCTTGACGATTGATACCTTTATTGTTAGATAAAGGGCCACCGACTTTTACAGTAGTAAAAATACGAGTGCCTTCAACTTTATCCACCTGCAATACTACACGACCATCATCAAGCAACAACACATCGCCGGATTTACAATCATTAGGCAACTCTTTGTAATCAATTCCCACTTCGTCCTGTGTGCCGACATCGCGCGGTAATGAAGCATCCAACGCAAATTTGTCACCAATTTTCAGTTGGATTTTTCCATCTTTAAAACGGGCAACACGAATTTTCGGG
>CAZICR010000533.1:0-1844 GCA_964537795.1 uncultured Cellvibrionaceae bacterium
GGTTACCTGCATTTTTTAAATCAATCCGACGGTGAGTTTGCTGATAGAACACGTGTTGGCCGTAAAGGGGCCAGAGCTCCGATGTTGACTGATGGTGAACGTCTCTACGTCTTTAACAATAAAGGAAAATTAATGGCCTTTACGATTGAAGCAGATAAACCCTAGATCCAGTAAGCCGATCATTCCTGTGATTTTTTTGCAGGAATGATCGCCCTCCAGTTTTATTTTCAATACCAAGCACTGTGATTTTTATTCAAGAATAAAAGCTTGGGATATCATCAAATAACCTTGTGGATCGTACAGCCTGAGATCTTTTCCAGTGAATGGAAAATAATCGTTGTGCAGCCAGTATGTTTTAGCTAACTCAGCAAAGTATTCTCTTTCGTTCTTCAATGCATAAGCTTTCGCCGTATTTCCGCCACGATTATTTTTGACATTGGTGTATAAATTTTTCTTTAATGCATTTTGATAGGCATCCATATTCATTTTATATAGACGAGTGTAATGCAAATGGTAGTAAGCATGGCTTAGTTCGTGAATTGCTGTCATGAGTGCATCATCATCAGAATATCTCAAATAGTCGTAGGCGGATCTGATGACAATACTGTTATCAAATTTTTTTGATGTTGAATTACCTTTTCTAAAATACCATTGGCCACCATGACGACCACCTGTCCGGGATTCGTTACCTGTAAATAAAAAATAGTTGATTTGTTCGAATTGAACACAAATACTTTTCGTAAAAATTTTGCAGGCTTTCTCTATGTTGGATGATAATTTCCGGGCTGCATCTGATAGTATTTTCGGTTCTGTTTCGATTAGTTTCTTTTCGGCAATAATTGGAATTGAATATCCAGAGACGGGCAGGTATTCACGAAATGCATAGTTGTGGTATTCCTCACTCACAACAGAACCAAATTGGGAATGAAGATTGTGATTCTTCACTTCTACTTGTTCGATATTATCTGTCTTTTTGTTGCCTTCATAACTGCATTTTATTTTGTCATCAGTAAAGATTGGATGCCCGCTGCTATTGAAACACCTGAAGACCTCGGCTTGTGCGTAATCCAACTTCAATAAAAAAACAAAAATGAAAATGTAATAAGCCTTCATCCAATGTCCTTAATGCTGATGGGTTTAAAGTGATGAAACTATTGGCTTTTCATTCTAGCTTCTATATTCTGCCTGAAGTAGATTTTCCTGCGTTTTAGTCCGGTGTTTTGCCGGTTTTGTTCTTTAATAGAGGTCGCACCAAACCCATTGGTGAAGAAATTATGATTCCAGTTATTGCCTTGGTTGGCCGTCCCAATGTTGGTAAATCCACACTGTTTAATCGCCTGACTCGCTCCCGCGATGCACTGGTTGCTGATTATCCTGGACTGACCCGTGACAGGAAATATGGCGAGGGTTGTATCGACAATCGTCGTTTTATTGTGATAGATACAGGCGGTATCAGCGGTGAAGAAGAGGGCATCGATAGTGCCATGGCAGGGCAATCCCTACTGGCTATTCAGGAAGCTGACATAGTGCTGTTTATTCTTGATAGTCGCGAAGGTGTGAATCCAGCAGACTATAAGATTGCGCAACATCTTCGTGTGAATAACAAAAAGACATTTGTCGTTGCCAACAAAATTGATGGAATGGATCCAGATATGGCTTTGGCGCCTTTCTATGAGTTAGGCATGGGAGAACTTTTCCCCGTAACAGCTACTCATGGACGAGGTGTTAAGTCCATGATGGAAGAAGTGTTGGCAGATGTTCCAGAACTGCCTGAAAACTTTCAGACCGAAGAAGCAACCGGTATCAAGATTGCTGTTGTCGGCAGGCCGAATGTTGGCAAGTCA
>CAZICR010000533.1:1854-2327 GCA_964537795.1 uncultured Cellvibrionaceae bacterium
AGTCAACGCTTGTTAATCGCTTGCTGGGTGAAGACAGGGTTGTCGTATTTGATGAACCTGGAACTACCCGCGATTCTATTTATATTAATTACACACGCTTTGATAAACCTTACACCATCATTGATACAGCCGGTGTCAGGCGACGTAAGAACATTGATCTTATCGTTGAAAAATTTTCAATTGTGAAAACCATGCAGGCCATAAGTGATGCCAATGTGGTGATTTTGGTGATGGATGCCAGTGAGGGTATTGTTGAACAGGATTTACATTTAATGGGAACCACCATTGAAGCCGGGCGGGCATTGGTGATTGCATTGAATAAATGGGATGGCCTTGAAGATGGTCATAAACAGTATGTTAAGAACGAAATTGAGCGTCGTTTGAAGTTTGTTGATTTTGCCAATATTCATTTTATTTCCGCTTTGCATGGTACTGGTGTTGGTAATCTTTACAAATCGATTGAGCAGGCTTTC
>CAZICR010000534.1:0-2317 GCA_964537795.1 uncultured Cellvibrionaceae bacterium
TTCCGTTTAATCTCCACAAAAACAGGCTGTGTTTGAATCTGTATTACTGCATCAGCCTCATCCGTAGGATTACTCTCACGCAGTGTTTTATCCCGAATAACATCCAGCCCGGAGGCTGTTTTAAGAGCATTCAAGGCGTTAGTTAAGATGATGTTTTCCGGACTATTAGGCACTTTTAACGGTTCCTGATATTTGTGTTCATGAAAATAGCATGTTCATGATTCATGAACAACTAAATTTTGTGAACAGTATTGGCGGGGCAGCTTAAATTGTCGCCTCATTGTGGCGACAATTGAGATGGCCAAGCTAATACCCGCTCTATCTACTTCTATGCCGGTCGATTAACAGGTTCTTCATTCGACTATTTGTTGATAGGCGCTGCCTAAATGTCCCGAAGCGATTAACAAGATCGGTAGATATGGACACGGAGGTTGCTTAGATAAATGAATGAAAAATCGATGGAGAAAAATTGAATGGCAAAACAGCCAGAATTTACCAAATATCGTCCTTTGGATGAATGGTTTCGTGCACGACCTGCTTCAGAGAAGCAGCTAATACTGACCTTTGATCAGGTTGAGGAAATTCTAAGCGCTTCCTTACCATCGTCGTCAGTAAAGCCCAGTTGGTGGACTAATGTGTACCCAAAAATTCAAAGTCATCGTACAGCTTGGCTTAACTATGGTTGGTTGGTCGATGAATACGATCAACAGTCCAAAAAAGTAAAATTTATAAGAAAAAAGTAGGGCCCTCATATCTGTGGGCATAGAGTGTCGATGCCCACTTTTGGTCTATAGCAGAAGTTTGTTAATTATTTCGATTTTTTAAATTACCTCAATAAATAGCTTGTTCATAAAAATTGCACGTTCATGAAACGTGAACAATGGTATTTTATGAATGTTATACACTATTGATTCCAAAAACATGAGGTCAGCATCCCAATGAAAGATCACCTACAACACTGGTTGCAAAGGTTTGGTTTTGAAAGCAGTGAACAGGCGTATGTGATTGCGGCGATTGTGGTGATTGCGGCGACGACATTGTTGATTCATTGGGTGTTGCATCGTGTGGTGTTGAGGTTTTTACGGATTAGTGCAAAAGAATCCAGGCAGGTTTGGACGCAAGCCTTTTATCGCCGCAAATTATTTACTCGGCTGATGTTAACCCTGCAGGGCGTTATTGTGTATGCGCAGGCGCGTTTATGGTTGGAAGCTGATCAAAGTAGTTTGGCATTTATTGAGGTGGTTACCCATTTGTGGATTCTCCTGTTTGGGTTGCTTTCACTCTTTTCTTTGTTGGATACATTTGACGATATTGCGATTACCACGGAATCAGGACGACGTTTGCCTTTGCGTGGATTATTTCAGGGGCTGAAATTAGTAGGCGCAATTGTGGTACTGATTTTTGCGCTTGCGTTATTGATTGGTAAGTCGCCGTTAATTTTGTTCAGTGGCCTGGGTGCCATGACGGCCATTTTGTTATTGATTTTTAAAGATCCCATTCTGGGATTGGTTGCAGGCATTCAATTATCCGCCAACAAAATGTTGAGCTTGGGTGATTGGTTGGAAATGCCCAAGTACGGTGCCGATGGTGAAGTGATTGATATCAGCCTCACCATCGTAAAAATTCGCAATTGGGATAAAACCATTACGACGATTCCTACTTACGCACTCATTTCCGATTCATTTAAAAACTGGCGCGGCATGTCAGAATCCGGTGGGCGGCGAATCAAACGTGCAATTCATATTGATGCGACCAGCGTGCATTTTTTAAGTGAAGACGACATAGCGCGATTGCGCAAAGCCCAGTTGCTAACTGATTACATTGAACAAAAATGCATTGAAATTGATAGCTATAACCGCGAGCAAAATATAGATAACAGCTCGCCAGTGAATGGCCGTCGGTTGACAAACCTGGGAACTTTTCGCGCTTATCTCACGGCCTATTTAAAAGCCAATCCAAATATCCATAGCGATATGACGCAAATGGTGCGTCAACTTCATCCCGGTGCTGATGGTATACCTGTAGAAATTTATGCCTTCACCAATAACACTGAATGGCTTGCCTATGAAAATATTCAGGCAGATATTTTTGATCATATTTTTGCGGTATTACCTGAATTTGATTTGCGAGTGTACCAATCACCTACGGGGCATGATTTGCAGCAGTTGGGAAAAAGTTTTCAGGGCGAAAAATAATGAGTGAAATACAATTCATAAAAAAACCAGACTGAAGCCTGGTTTTTTTATGCAAGTTGAAAAATTACAGAAAATTAAATTTTAAATTTCGCATCGGGATCATGGGGTGCGAAATTGAAAAT
>CAZICR010000535.1:0-2308 GCA_964537795.1 uncultured Cellvibrionaceae bacterium
ACAAATTAATGGGAAAGCACCATGAGTCGAAACTTCTTGAGGTCGTTGAGAGTTGCCATCAAAATTTGCCGGAAAATAATAAATTGTTGGGACGGCAAAAACTGATTCTGATAACAGCAAAAATCCCAAAAGCGTAGAGATGAAAAACCTCTTGCTTAAGAACAGAGTCATCAACAAGCGTAAATTTAACATGAAGTCTCCTTTACCTGATTTAGAATTGATTAATAAAAACAGGTTATGGAATTTCATCTGCAAATAAATATTCTGTATCACCTTTTTGATTGGTAACTTCCTGCTTGGTACCACCGCGTTTTAACCAGGAAATATCGTAAAGGTAATCGTACTTATCTGGCTCATGTGCATACTTGATCGTTTGTGAAAGCACTGCATTAGCACCCGGCTTCAGAGTAATTTCGCGAGTGTCCGTTTTTCCAAACAGTGTCGATTTAAATTTCACTGTGGCAAGACGAACCTCTTTTGTGGTAAATACTTCCGGATCTGCTTCAACAATAATTTCACGATAGCGATGTGGTGGCACTACAGGGATTATAAAATCTTCGGTTTCTTTCCAATCACTGGTCCACTGTGCACCACCAAATAAATTCCAGGTGATTTGGTATTCATATTTTTTCCATTTATCACGATTGGTATCACCATGGTATCCGTAAGTCATAGTGAAATTATTTGATGTTTTGGTGAAGTTTTGTCGATCAATTTTTAATTCATCAAAATGTTTGTAGCCATCCTGATGAGTTTTACGAATACCAACAGTGACAAAATTGACAAACTTTTCAAAATCAGATGAATTTTGACCATCCAACTGCACCAGGATTTCGCGTATTTTATAAGCAGGATCATCCAGGTTAACAATACGGAAATGCGCCGGGTCATTAATTAATTTCTTACCGAACCCACCAATGTTTTCATCAAAACGCATTGCTTGGGTATCAGGAGTCCACTTTTTAAAGCTCAGTTCAAATTTCCCTGATTTCTTAAATTCTTTTTTACGATAACTTGCGAGCACAGAAAAACTAGGTGGAGTTTGCAAATTTGCCGGGCGAACACCTGTAGAACTTTGACTTCCTGTGGTGCCGGGATTTCCAGCAACAGGACCATTATTGCTTCGTGAAGAAGCGGTAGCACGGCTGGAGCCCGATGATGGATGAGCTGATGATGGTGTTGAACCCGAAGTGTGCGCAGGAGTTGAATCACTGCGTGCGATATGACCCAGCAACGCCCATTGATCAGCATACCCCGCCAAACGTTGTCTATCGCGCGCCTCCCTGTCCAGTTCTGCCTGATTTTCGCGATTAATCCGTTCTCTTACTTCCGTATTAAATTGATGCGCACGATCAAAGTTACTAAATACATTAGGATCATCCTGCAATGTCGCCATAGTGATAGGATCATTATTTTGTTCGAACATGATTTCTGTTATTTTTCCGTAAGCCATTTCCCAGAGCCTATCCATTTTTTCATCTTCACCTTTGACTTCCAATTCAATTGCACCCTGATCACGCAACTCACGCATAATTTCCTGAATATCAACACCTAAAAAATCCGTGGCAACGCCCACATTTAAACTTCTATTACGCGCAACTCTGTCCCACCATGCAGTCATCTTGGCTTCGTAAGGGTTGCGATAACCGGCAATGGTCATATCAAAGCTAATCGAAATATCACTCGCCGCTTGTTGAAAGGATTCCCACAACAAAGTAGCACCCACCCGGGTTAATCGAATTGACACAGCAGCTTTGTGCCCCTCCATAATGGGAGCTTTACCCATACCTAACACGCGTGTAGCCCAATCACCGTCCTCTTGCTGAAAATTGGAAACCAGAGCAAAAGTTCCTTCACGATAAGTGATGGGGCCTACAATTTTTGCGCCTGACACTTTTGATTGTAATTCCGCTTGCGCACGCTGCAAAATTTGATCACTCACTTCAAGCGATACCAGAAAGCTGACCAACCCACCGCCTTGCGTTGTCTGCACACCGCCTTCGCCACTTCCTGCCCCCTCTTCAATAAACTTCAAAAAACTGAATTGTTTTTTTCCATTTGGGCCATTGGGAATGGTGACTTTATCCGGCAAGTAGTAAAAACTTTTGGGATCACCATATATAGGAAACAATTTAAGGCCTCCCGCTTCCCTCATCTGATCCAACAGTAATTCCTGCGCATTTACAAATGAACTGCAAAGCATCAGGAAGAAACTTGCTATTCCTAGCCTTGTATAAGTTTTAAATGTCATGTTAAGTCTCCCAACCTGATGCACTATTAATGCTTTTTCATTTGCAAAAACCTCAAG
>CAZICR010000536.1:0-2301 GCA_964537795.1 uncultured Cellvibrionaceae bacterium
CTTCATGGCACCGATTCTGGTCGGCAGTCAATTTGCTGCGCTGGAAGATCCGACACAAGAACAGGATGTAAAACCCATTGAGGTTTCCCTGGCTTTAAAATGTGTAATTGCCTGTGCTATCCAGACTATTGACCACCAATACGAATTGGGGCTGAAATTGTCAGACATGGCCTAGTAATCGCGACAAGTTGCTTGGCAAGCATTGCATAAACAGCGAAAATACTGCTCCATTGTTATCACTGGTGCAGATATGAGAATTTGTTTTGTAACCTTTATCAGCGTCATCGGATTTTTTTCATTGGTCTCATGTGCAGGTAAAACTCAATTTCGGACGGCATGTGCCAGTGAATTAGAGTCTGCTCAGGAAGAATCGTCCATTTCCAAGGCCAAGGGTTTTGGCGGCACAGTAAGTTATACTAAAGCCGCAGGATTAATCACCGCAGCCATCGCCATGCAGACAGTCGAAAATTACGATGCCTGCTACAACAACGCCAAAAAAGCCCGCTTTTATATTCGTGAATCCCAAAAAGGACAGTAGTCAATCAATAGACTAAACGTTATGACTGAACCACCTAAAATCCAATTCCCCTGTGAAAATTACCCAATCAAAGTCCTGGGTGAATCGCACTCCGAATTGCACACATTTGTCATCGACATTATGGAGCGACATGCTCCTGGTTTTGATCAAACCCGTATCACCATTAATGAAAGCAGTAAGGGTCGGTTTCAGTCACTAACTGTATGGATAACTGCCACGGGGGTCGATCAACTCACCGCCATTAACAATGATCTACGCCTGAATTCTGCGATTAAAATGGTGATGTAATTGGCGCAAACATTGGAGGTCCTCAATCTCGGCAGACGGGACTATCAAAACTGCTGGCAAGCCATGACCGATTTCACCAATCAACGCACAGCAGAATCACAGGATCAACTTTGGTTGGTTGAACATCCGCCCGTATTTACCCAAGGCCAAGCCGGAAAAGCCGAGCATTTGTTATTCCCTGGCGAGATTCCGGTAGTGCAAACCGACCGCGGCGGCCAGGTGACTTATCACGGTCCCGGCCAACTGGTTGCTTATCCTTTATTGGATTTAAAACGACTCAAAATTGGCGTACGCGATTTGGTTACCCATATTGAACAAACTATTGTTTCCACCCTCGCCCATTACCAGATTGATTCCGCCGCCAAACCCGACGCCCCCGGTGTTTATGTGGATGGCAAAAAGATCGCATCCTTGGGATTAAGAGTCAGACGAGGCTGTAGTTTTCATGGACTGGCGCTGAATGTGGATATGGATCTGTCCCCCTTTTTGCAGATAAACCCCTGCGGCTACGAGGGCTTAGCCATGACCCAAATCAAAGACCTGATCCCCAATCCTCCAAGCCTGGATCAGGTTCAGCAACAACTTGCCAAGGAATTTGCTCGGAAATTGGGTTATGAACCCTGTACAATTCGCGCCAGTTAACTGAGGCCGCCTTATGTCTGATACCTCCCCATTGAACAATCCCCAAATTGTTGTACCCGAATTGCAACCAGTGAAACGCACCGAGCGTTATAAACAAGGTGAAAAGCTTCGAGATGCCGATAAAGTCGAACGCATTCCGGTAAAAGTCATTGCTTCTGATCGTGAAGATTTGCAACGCAAACCCGATTGGATTCGTGTGCGCATTCCTGCTTCACCAGAAGTCGAACGCATCAAAAATATTTTGCGCAAAAATAAATTGTCATCCGTGTGTGAAGAAGCCAACTGCCCTAACCTCGGCGAATGTTTTAGCGGCGGCACTGCGACTTTTATGATCATGGGTGATATCTGTACCCGTCGCTGCCCCTTCTGCGATGTCGGCCACGGCAAACCCAATCCACTGGATGAAAACGAACCACGCAAATTGGCCGAAGCCATTGCCGAAATGCGTTTGAAATATGTGGTGATCACATCAGTAGATCGCGACGATCTACGCGATGGTGGCGCACAACATTTTGCGGATTGTATTCGCGAAGCCCGCGCACTCAGCCCCAATTTACAAGTTGAAGTATTAGTTCCGGATTTCCGTGGCCGCATGGAAATCGCTTTGGATATTTTAGAAAAAGAAGCGCCCGATGTTTTCAATCACAATATGGAAACTGTCTCGCGTTTGTATCGACAAGCCCGACCCGGCGCTCATTACGATTGGTCGCTGCAATTATTAAAACAATACAAAGCACGCCGCCCTGACGTATTAACCAAATCCGGTTTGATGGTCGGTCTCGGAGAAACCAAAGAAGAAAAGCCTGGCCCGCTGGTGACAACACGTGTGCGCA
>CAZICR010000537.1:0-2299 GCA_964537795.1 uncultured Cellvibrionaceae bacterium
TGAATGGAATGAAAAAGGTGGCGTTATTCATTGGACCCATCATGATCCCGCAGGTAAAAAAGCCGGTGGTTGGATTAAGCATAATAATGTTGTTTATCAATAAGAAGAGCGAATACTATGACTGGAAATAATGCACGCTACAGTTCGTTAGTGATTAGCTTACATTGGTTTATATTTTTATTAATGATTGCAATTTATGCCAGTATGGAATTCCGTGTGCTTTTTGAAAAAGGCAGTAACTCGCGCGAATTAATAAAAGCTATACATTTTATGTTAGGTGCAACTTTATTATTTTTAATTGTTATTCGTATTGCCGCGCGTGTTTTTTCAACTACGCCTGAAATAGTACCGTCGCTGAAACCACAGCTTAAAATTGTGTCCAAATTAATGCATTTGGCTCTGTATATTTTGATGATCGCCATGCCCATCATTGGTTGGCTAATGTTGAATGCAAATGGAAAAGCAGTGCCGTTTTTCGGATTGGAGCTGCCGATAGTCATTGTAGAAAATAAAGCCTTGGGCGAGCAATTGCATGATTTGCATGAAATTGGCGCAGCCATTGGTTATGTATTGATTGGGCTACATACGGCAGCTGCACTTTTTCATCATTACGTGATGAAAAATAATGTGTTGCTGCGCATGTCATTTTTGAAAAAATAAAACAAGCAAACCATTATTAATAGAGAAAAATTGAATGCGACATAGAGAGAGGCATAACTCCCATCGTTCCGGTTGGTTGCGCGCAGCAGTTCTGGGTGCAAATGATGGCATTATTTCTACCGCCAGTTTAATGATGGGGATTGCCGCTGCCAATCAATCGCAAAATGCCATTTTATTAGCGGGTGTTGCTGGTCTGGTGGCAGGCGCTGTCAGTATGGCTGCCGGTGAGTATGTTTCTGTTTGTTCGCAAACTGATTTGGAAAAAGCTGATCTGGATAAAGAAAAAAAAGAATTAATGGATGATCCTGAGGGTGAATTGCGTGAGTTGGAAGGTATTTATATGTCGCGTGGAATTTCCCGGGAATTATCCAAACGAGTCGCTGCGGAGTTAACGCAAAAGGATGCGCTGGGCGCACACGCACGCGATGAGCTGGGCATCACCGATTTTAATGCAGCAAAACCACTGCAAGCTGCGTTAGCATCCGCTGCAAGTTTTGCATTGGGTGCATTGGTTCCTTTATTGACTGCACTCTTGATGACAGAAAAAAGTTTAATTGTGGTTCCTGCTATTTCATTAATATCGTTAACCCTGTTGGGTGCACTGGCCGCAAAAATTGGAGGAGCAAAACCTGTCAAAGGTGCAATCAGAGTGACTTTTTGGGGCGCTGCGGCAATGGCAGCGACGACATTGGTGGGATCATTTTTTGGGGTTGATATTTAATCCTGGAAAATAATTTTGGGTTTATGCGTAACTTATTAGATATCCTGTATTTGTTTAAAAGGTGTGGCGTATAAAGTTGCGTTGGATTGGCGAGTAAGAAGTGAGCTGATCACATCAGGTGACGCGCTTGGTTGCATTTCTTAGATCAAATGATAAGGTAGGCTCACCTTGGCGACGCGAATACCCATGTGAATCAAAACAATCGGAAGAATAACAATAAAATATCTCCTCTCTGCAGTCTTTCCCTGTTGGTTCTATTTCTATTTTTGCTTATTACACCTGCGTTTGCTGATGGCTTCGCCAGGCACCAGGTCAGTGTGGCTTATGTCTATAACTTTGCAAAAAATGTTGAATGGCCTTTGCAAGGAAAATCCATTTTCCGTATAGCCGTGTACGGTGATGCTGATCCCGCTTTGATGGACGCTTTTGATTTATTAAAGAAGCGTACTCGTATTCAGGATTTGCCGATTGATGTGTTTTATATTCGAACATTGAACGCAGCTGATGAATATGATCTGGTTTATATACTGCAGCCCAATAAGAATGTGTTAAATGATTTTTATGTTGTTGCGGACAGTAAACCGGTATTGTTGGTGACGGACGATTATTCTGATCCTTCATTGGTGATGATTAATCTGCATGCGAAGGACAATAAAATTAAATTTGAGGTTAACAAGTCCAATATTATTAATCAGGGTTTGAAGCCATTGCCGGAATTGATTTTAAATGGTGGCAATGAAATTGATGTGGCGGCACTTTATAGGGAAGGTCAGTCGTCATTGATAAAATTACAAAAACAATTAGCCAGCCGTGAAAAACGCTTATCAAACCTTGAACAAAAAATTCTGCAGCAAGAAGTTCTCAATGAAGAATTGCAAAAGAAAATGCAACTATTGAATATTGATATAAAAAGAAGCA
>CAZICR010000538.1:0-2297 GCA_964537795.1 uncultured Cellvibrionaceae bacterium
CCTAAACAGGATCTGTAAAGACCTCATGCTACCTGTACTTATTTCTGTACGCAACTGAAGTAATAAGGGATTTTAAGATTGGAGCGATGCGTAGGGCTTCGCCGAGCAAGGCGCCGTGCTGCGTTTATTTGATGTTTGGCTATTACAAGTAGATATTAAAATTAAGCCAAAACAGAATGCCCTCAACCAATCATCATGAAATATCATCTGCACTAAGCAAATTGTTGCCCATAACTTCAACTTCCGAATCAAACTCATTGGTATTTGATAAATAAATTGATTCACACAATATTACATACGAACAAAGCTGCACTACTTGAAGTAAATAGATCACTTCAGTATCTGGAATATTTGGAGTTATATAATTGTCACCACCCAACTGGGAGAGTGGATTCTGCGACCCGCCATGAATATAACTATTCAAGATTGATTGAATTTTAACTTTCTCTGCTGCCAACAGATCAATAATCTCATTCATACACTTAATTGCTGTATGGAGCGCAGGGGTGGCCGGCCACTTGTCTTCTTTCATACAACGCTGAATATCTTCGAATGCTGCTACTCTATTCAACCAAAATGACCTAAATATGTACTCATATAATGAGCGCAGCAGTATGTTAGTAGAAACAAAATTTCTTTTTTCAATCAGTAGTTGCATTGCATCACAAATGTTAAGGGCAGAAAACAACATGGAGCCGATAAATTGGTTATTGGCACTACCGTCAAAAGAAATGCCTTAGAGAGCGGTATCAGGTGAGAAGGAGATGTAAAGTGCTGCAGTGTTGTGTGCCAGATCAATATCAGAGTAATACAACGAATACTCATATTCTTCTTTTAACGCGTTACTTAGTATTTCAAAAATATTATTGGCCTGCTCAGGGGTGCTCGCGGCAACTGAAATTTTACACTGCGTAGTCCGGCAAGTGACGCCCTGCAAAGCCAACCCGGAAAATGCTTCATTATTCACAAACCAATTCGATAACTTATGTTGTTCAGCGTCTGCCCATTGTTGATTAACTTCTTCGCTATTAAATTCCTGCGCGAGCACATGGGATAGTTTTTCAGGGTCGTTATTAATTTTTCCTAGTATTTCGTTAGCTATTATTTTGGATTTTAATGCCTGCATTTCTTGTACAGTTTTATTTTCCAACCCTCCCTTACCGATGTTGACGTCACTTGGCTTGGCGGTTTGGATAATTGATTCTTGCAGGCTTGCTGACACCAGAGTCAGCTCTTTGCGCAGGGCATCAACTTCTTGCAATAAATTGGCGTTCTGATCTTTGAGTCGTTCCAGTTCTACTAATGCTGAATCATTTGTTTGAACTACTTTTTGCGAAGACCCATCAGTTGGTGTTTGATAAAAATTTCCAAGTAAAAAACCTGAAACTACCGCTGCACCAATCAAAACCACTTGTTGCTTCATGAAATTCCCTCTGGCTTTAAAAGCCCTTGCTTTGTTCAAGCAAGGGCCAGCGTTTAGATATAACTACTTTAAATTTTTGTTAATAATTCAAGGGTTGGTACAAGTGGTTTTCTGACAGACGTAAGTTCCGTTTTTCCAAACTGTAGAACCGCCAGCTGCAGAACATGCGCGACCAAAAGACTCCATACACCAGTTTTCACCATTGCAGGATTGACCAATGTTGATGTTGGTAGTTGTGCACACAGGCGCTGGCGTTGAACTTATTGAACTGCTTGATGAGGCACTGCCTAAGTAAAACGATGGGTTAGTACAGCTGCCCTGATTTACATATGGAGATGTAACCGTCATGGTACAGCTACCGGTATTAGTTCTTGTGCGCTGAGCAATTAACAATGGTGCCGCTTGTGGCTGAGCAATAAAGCAGCCATCTACTGAAGTCCAGGAACCATAGGCGCCGCCACCGCCCAGATAAGTCCAACTACAGGAAACAGGTGTATTTGCCTGTGCATTTATTGCAATTGATGAAACAAAAACAAAACCCAGCAGGCTTAAGAATTTCATAAAACGCATAAAGTACCCTCTTCAATTAATATCCAAATTTGCCTTCCGTCCTTGATGACATCAGTGTCAAAGGATAGGCAGATGCATTTAGTCATTCCTACCAAAAGGTGTCAAGTTGATGGATAATAAGTCCACATGCAGCATCAAAAAATAAATTGGAAAATGTTTTTCGGCGCCAAAAAATTTTCCTAATAAATAAAATTTCATATAAAAACTTTGCTTCATCAATTACAAAATCAATTCTGCTTTAATCACCCGCAAAATTCCCCGCGCAACATAGTGCGGGTTTTACCGCTCAGTAAAACGCGTTCAC
>CAZICR010000539.1:0-2295 GCA_964537795.1 uncultured Cellvibrionaceae bacterium
TCTGTACTTCGTCCGCTTTCTTAACCAGAGTGTTAGCGCCTACGCCGATTTCACATTGGCCAGCATTAGCCACTTCATGGTGATGGATTTCAATTTCCAGACCCATAGCTTCCATCGCATTACACATAGCACCACGGATGTCGTGCAGTGAGTCGATTGGAGCAACCGGGAAGTAACCACCTTTTACGCGTGGAGCGTGGCCGTGTTTACCTTCAACGTCGTCGCCTGATTGCCATGCCGCTTCTTCAGATTTGATTTTGTAGAAAGCGCCGCCCATACCTGAGTGGAAATGAACACTATCAAAAATAAAGAATTCGGGTTCTGGACCGAACAGAGCTTTATCACCCAAACCGGTAGACTTGAGATATTCTTCAGCGCGTCGGCCGATAGAACGTGGGTCGCGGTCATAACCTTGGCCCGTTGATGGCTCAACAATGTCACAACGAACATTGATGGTGGCTTCTTCGTAGAATGGATCCAATACAGCGGTTGAATCGTCTGGCATCAGGATCATGTCAGATTCGTTAATGCCTTTCCAACCTGCGATTGAAGAGCCATCGAACATTTTGCCTTCAACAAAAAATTTGTCATCAACCACAAATGACGGGAAAGTCACATGTTGTTCTTTACCTTTGGTATCGGTGAAACGCAGGTCGATCCAGCGGGCTTCGTGTTGCTTGATTAAGTCTAACGTCTTAGACATGGAGTGCCTCCTGATTGTTATAGCTATAGCTATGGATTAAAAAAAATTTCTCAGCCACATGTCACCGGTAAAGGTGCGAGATCGAGTGTCAGAAAGGGGGCAAAATATATGCCATCCAATAAAAATAGCAACAGGCACTGACAAATAAGCCTCTGGAATTTCGCATAAAAAAATCATGCGCACCAATTTATTGCATTGATGCGGTCACTGGGTTCAATTTGGTGCAAAAATGGCAAAACGAAAAAATACTTTTTCACATAAATAAACCTTCATCGATAACATGCTGCACAATGCGATAGTTAAAAATTATTAACTTTTGATTGAGCCAGACAGTTATTGCCCGTAAAAAGGCGACCTGAATAAAAACAAGAGGTATTTCTTTCATGCACATGACCACCACTGAAATCTTTCTGATCGCCATGCTGATCATTTTCACTGTGCCTTACTTGGTTTGGCGCCTGTTCAAAACAGATTACTGGGCGCCTTTGGTGGTAGTCCAGATAGTCGGCGGCATCTTGCTTGGACCGGGCGTTTTGGGTGCGGCTTTTCCTGAGTACTATCAGTTTGTGTTCAATCCGCAAGTGATTCAATCACTCAACGGTATTGCCTGGTGGGCAGTTATGATCTTTGTTTGGATCGCGGGGGTTGAATTGGATCTAAAAAAGGCTTGGGAGTCCAAGCGAGAGAGTGGTATCACAGCAGGATTGGCTCTTGGGACACCGCTGGTTTTCGGTTGTATAGCGGCGGCCGGCTTGCTGGCAGTCAGTGATGGCTGGATGGGCGCTAAAGCAATGACATGGCAATTCTTGTTGGGGGTGGGCATGGCCTGTGCGGTCACCGCGCTTCCGATTCTTATTCTTTTGATGGAAAAAATGGACATTCTTCGCCAACCGATTGGCCAGCGCATTCTCCGCTACGCCAGCTTGGACGATATCGCTATCTGGGGTGTTTTAGCGATCATTCTCATGGATTGGGCCCGAGTTGAGCGCCAAGTGATATTCCTTATCGGCTTTACCGGACTCAGCTATTTATTCCGCAAGTTGATGGCCAGCATCAGTGAAAGCGACCGTTGGTATGCGAGTTTTATATGGCTAGCGTTTGTAGGGCTGGCAGCTGACTGGGCAGGCTTACATTTTATGGTGGGTGCATTCCTTGCTGGTGCAGTGATGGACAGGGACTGGTTTAATCATCAGGACATGGACAAGCTGCGTTACTTCGTGGTCATGATCATCATGCCAGTATTCTTTCTGAGCACCGGGTTGCGTACCGACTGGAGTGTTGGCGCCACAGCAGTGTTTGCGGTTGCAGCTTTGTTGCTGGTTACACAAATCGCCGGAAAGTTAACCGCCGCTCATTTGGCTGGAAGGATTTTGAAATGGGAAAAAGGCGAGGCATCTGTTATTGGTTGGCTGCTGCAGACCAAGGCGTTGATAGAAATTATTTTTGCGACGGTACTGCTCGACAAAGAAATCATCACACGTGAAATGTTCACAGCGCTGTTGCTGATGGCAATCACCAGTACCATGCTCACAGTGCCAGTGGTTACACCAAAGTTGAAAAAATTAAAAAATATTATTTTCCGTTCGACTTAA
>CAZICR010000540.1:0-2277 GCA_964537795.1 uncultured Cellvibrionaceae bacterium
CCAGAATATTAAAGTCATCCGTCCATGCGGCAGGATTTTCGAGATAAGCATGGAGCAGGGCAATTAAATAATCCGCATGCCAGTTGGTGTATTTGTTGTAGTCGCCCGCATCAAACCAACCACCCCGAAGATCTTTCTGGGTAGCCGCATTGCCTTGATCGGTGAAAAGACGAGACTGTGCATCCTGACAATTACCCAAGTGACTCGCGGCGTCTGTCCAGCCTGCTTCAGCATTAGGCTGCTGTTTAGCAAAACCCGCACGCTGATAAAAGAAAGTGCGCACTGCATGCTTTAACACAGGCTTGTAAACATCAGCCGCAATTTTAAAACCGGGTGAGCGAACATTCTGCTCTATATCGATCACCGCATAGCTACCTGCTGTAGTGATGTTGGAAAAATCAAACCACCAGATTTTATCGCCCGACTCGGTTGAGGTCGCGCCTGCTTTCCAGGCAACAGCCGTTCCGGTGTGTACAGCTTGTCCGGTTTGCAGGTTAACCAGTTGGTAATTGCCGCCGGGTGTAAAACTCTGGGCAGCGTCATAACCCGTTTGTGGATCACGAATCACCGCGATTTTTTGTGCATCCGGCAAATAACCGAATTGATCCACCACAATAAAATTGCTGATGGATGCGTTGATTGAACTGAAAGATGCAGAAGTCGAACTGCTCGACAATGAACGCGAACTGCTGCTGGATGAAGACACTGAAATTGAGCTGGAAACCAAACTTGAAATCGAACTGGACACCGAAGAGGAAACAGATGCCGAACTGGATACAGACGAAGAAACAGAACTTAAGCTTGATGAGATTTGTACTGAGTTACTCAAACTTGAAGAGACTTTGCTGCTGGATGCCGGTTTGCTTCCGCCTCCGCCTCCACCCCCGCAAGCAACCAGAGAGGATGCGAGGGCAACTAGAATTAATGTCTTGGTCAGATTCATAAAACACTCTTATCGTTATCAGGTTATTGACTGAAAGACCATAGTAACCAGTGTCATCAGAATAGGCACCTGTCTTAACAATTCAATCGGTAAAGGTCTACATTTCTTAACAAAAACGCCTTGGGTAATTGTCTTTTGTTCAGCGTTGGGATAGTTTCCGTCAGCCGAATCTCTATCAGAATAATCATTGGGCAAACATGCTAAGGTTTTATCGAAACGCCACGCTCGCCTTGTTAGGCTTGATACTGCTAACGACTGCCATCAATTACCTTGGTGTCATCAAATCGCAGCTGAATGCCTCGCTGTTTCCTGCAAGTGATGATGCTTTTCTCTGGGCGTCGGCTATAGAGCCCAAGACACCCAATGGGAAAACCCAACTGACTCTCACCAATGAAGTGGGAACTGTGGAATATGATTTTTTTCTGGACCCGGAAAAGTCCTTTCCCTATTCACATTACTCCATTTATTTCATCGATCAGATCCAATCATTTATGCAGGTCGACTTGTCGCGTTACTCCGGCATCTCATTCAAGATCCAGTGCGACCCCAAAAATGTCTTGTTACTGGTTCTCTTTAGTTTTGATGACAAGGTCACCAATCTCAATAACATGGCATCACGACGGGTTTCCTCTACTGCATTTTCCTGTGACAAGCACTGGGCGACTGTAGACATAAGTTTTGATGATCTCGATACGCCCCATTGGTGGCTGGGGCGCAATGGTTATGATTTCAGTGAAACAGGTTATCAACTTAATAAAACCATGGGATTTGCCTGGGTAAATTCCTTGCAAAGTCCGCTCAATACATCATCCCATGTGAAATTGACCGAAGTGAAATTAATAGGAACAGATTCGCGTTTTATTTATGCAACAGCAGGATTCAGTTTATGTTTATGGATAATGTTTTTTATCTGGCTGGTTCGTCGTTACATAAGGGTTTTGACATTCGAAATCAAAGAGCGGGTCAAGCAAGGTCAACCTTTTATTGCTTACAAAAAATTATCGATTGAACCGCAGAAGGATAAAGAAAAAAGCTCGGTATTACGTTTTGTAGCGACTGAATACGCCAATCCGGATTTAAGCCTCGAAGGTGCTGCAGCTGCACTTGGAATTAATCGCACCAAAATCAATGATATTTTAAAAGAGGAACTGGGTCTCACTTTTACTGCTTATCTGAATAAATTGCGGCTCACCGAAGCAGCCAGATTACTATCGGAAAACCCCGATGCAAATGTCTCGGAAATTGCATATTCAGTCGGTTATAACAATGTCTCTTATTTCAACAAGTTATTTAAGAATGAATATGGTTGTGCGCCAAAAACATTTAAAGATTTA
>CAZICR010000541.1:0-2275 GCA_964537795.1 uncultured Cellvibrionaceae bacterium
AGTCTGGAAACTATTCATTTAACGATAAGGGTTTTTATGCTGTTAGTCATTTGGATTTCAGTAGCATTTATATTGGGATTGGTAGCCCGTCTTGTTGGTCTGCCACCTTTGGTGGGTTATCTGTTGGCAGGGTTTGGTTTGCATGCGGCGGGTTCCTCATTGGACTTACCCGCCAGCGGCGAGCAAGGTTTACATGAAATTGCCCATTTGGGTGTGCTCCTATTAATGTTTACCATCGGCCTTAAATTACGTGCAGGCAGTTTGATAAAAAAAGAAATCATTGGTGTTGGTTTATTACATTTTCTTTTCAGTATCGCCTTTTATCTTCCGGTTGCTTTTTTATTATTTGATTTGTCTCTGGTTAAATCGATTTTATTGGCCTGTGGTTTATCTTTTTCCAGTACCGTGTTGGCCGCCAAAATTTTGGAAGAAAAACGCGAGTTACGTGCTTTTCACGGGCGCGTCGCCATAGGTATTTTAATTCTGCAAGATGTGATTGCGTTGTTGATCATGACAGTGATGACAGGAGAAATTCCATCTCCATGGGCGTTACTCATTTTCCTGTTGCCGTTATTACGTCCAGTATTTTATCGGCTGTTGGATTTAAGTGGTCACGGCGAATTACTGGTGTTGCTGGGCTTGTTTTTGGCATTGGTCTGCGGTGGTTATGGATTTGAATCTGTAGGTTTAAGTTCGGAATTGGGTGCTTTGGTGTTTGGGCTATTGTTGGCTCAACACAAACGCGCGGTTGAGTTGGCCAGTATATTGTGGAGTGTAAAAGAAATTTTTTTGGTGGGATTTTTTTTACAAATCGGCTCCAAAGGTTTACCTGATGCGCAAACATGGTTGTTTGCTATTTTGGTCACGCTATTAATTCCTGTAAAAGCCTTGTTATATTTTTTATTGATGACGGGTACAAAGTTGCGTGCGCGCAGTGCATTTTTATCCAGCCTTGCGTTAAGCAACTACAGTGAGTTTGCCTTAATCATGGCCAGTGTTTTGTTACCGGAAATGATTGTTCCTTTGGCATTAGCCTTGGCACTGTCCTTTGTGTTGTCTGCACCACTGAATCGTTTCGCACATAAAATTTATGAGCGCTATTGTGGAATTTTGAATCGTTTTGAGCGTCATACCCATCATCCTGACCAACAACCTGTTTCGTTGGATGACGCTGAGGTGCTGGTGTTTGGTATGGGGCGTACAGGTTCATCGGCATACAACTATTTGCTTCAACAGAATGTCAAATTAACTTCGCTGGATTCAGACCCGGCAAAAGTCGAAACATTGAAAGAGCAAGGTTTTAATATTGCGTTTGCGGATGCAGAAGATCCTTTGTTTTGGCAGGGGTTGGATATGGGAAATGTGTCTGCGGTGATTCTGAGTATGAGTGATCTTGAATCAAAAATGATCGCTGCCAAAAAATTACGCGAAAGAGGTTTTACGGGAAAAATAGTTTCACATTGTCTTTACCCGGAAGAGGCAGAACAAATTAATGCAGCAGGTGCAGATACTACTTATCTCACCATGAGTCAGGCAGGTGTGGGTTTGGCTGAACATTTGCTCGATTAATCTTGTTGTCTTTTAGATTGTTGATTTGATATGCATTCGCTAGAGTGCGGTGGTTTTAATTTTTTAACGGAGTTTTCCATGCAAATTCAGAAAGGTTTTGTGTTGCCATCAATCATGGCTTGTCTGTTGGCAATACCGGTTATGGCACAAGAAGATGTTAATCAGGCAGCCGCAGAAGAAAAAATAAATGAGGTTGATCCCTGGGAAGGTTTTAATCGGGCAATTTTTAAATTCAACGATGCGATTGATCGTTGGTGTTTGAAACCTGTTGCAAAAGGTTATCGTTTTGTAACGCCTGATCTGTTGGAGCGCGGCGTCAGTAATGTGTTCTCCAATATTGGTGAAGTGCCCAGTACCCTGAATGGCGTACTGCAGGGTAATGTCAAAGGTGCTGCGCATGATACCGGCCGTTTTCTGGTGAATTCTACCCTGGGTATCGCCGGTATTTTTGATGTAGCCAAACACATGAAATTACCAGCAGATGACAAAGAAGATTTTGGTCAAACTTTGGCGGTCTGGGGAGTAAGCGAGGGCAATTATCTGGTTCTACCTTTTTTAGGCCCAAGCACAGTACGCGATGGTTTTGCAAAACCAGTTGATTGGTACACCGACCCCACAACCTACATCAAACACGAACCCACCCGCTGGCAAGTACGCGGTGTTTCCATAATAGACCTACGCGCGAGCTTGTTGCCGCTGGAAGAAA
>CAZICR010000542.1:0-2264 GCA_964537795.1 uncultured Cellvibrionaceae bacterium
TCGGGTCTGTAAGTGGCTACCCAAAAGGTTAAAGGCACCAATAAAATAAGTAATGGAAATCTTATCCATGTGGATAAGTTTTCTTTTTGAAAAAGCCATGCGGTAAATGCAACTACAACAAGAGCAATGGTGTTTGAAATTGGTAGTAACTTTGTTGCTGCAAGAGATGCAGTAACCGCTAGAAAAACGACTAAGGCTAATTTATTCTTAATTGCTTGCATGCTTTCTTGTGAGGTTTTCGGCGACAATTGTAATAAAAAATTGGAGTCAGTGCATTTTCACTTTATGCTCATTAAATTAGCCAAAGAATGCTTGCACTGCCCCAATTCGCATTAGGCTACAATTTTTTGAATTTTGGTACGGCGAATTACTATTCCGTAAAGTTAAATGTTTGTAAGCCTTGCCAATCAGTATTTGGATATTCAAAAATTAATTGGCAGTATAGAATACACTATCTGTGTGGTGATACACCAACTCATACTGCAACATTCAATAATGATAAATGGAACTTCACAATCAGAATTTTATGACGGACACCTTCTTAACCAAATTCGATCGCCTAAGTATATGTAAGCGACTCATCCTAAAAGAGCGCTATAGAAAAGCAAAACAATTGCTCATTCCGTTAGCGAATAAAGGTAATTCACATGCTCAATTAATCTTGGGCTATTTATATTTCACATCCGATAGAAGCACTACGCGAACTGAATTAAAGTATTGGTTGCAAAAAGCAGCTAAAAAAAGAAATCCTGATGCAATTCATCTTCTCAGTTCAATGTCAGTTAGTCGCGGCTTTTGGTTGAACTACATTGTGTCCCGAAGACAGTTGAAGAAAGTCTACTTGTCAGCCAGATTAGGTTCAGCAGACGCTCAACGTTGTTTGGCAACCAGTTACGCGCATGGCGAAATAGTCAAAAAAGATTTGAACAAAACCGTTTATTGGGATACAAAAGCTGCTAATCAGGGGCTCGCAGAATCCCAACATGATTTAGGCGTCATGTACCTAACAGGTGAAGCAGGCAAACAAGACATCGCGCAATCCCTTTATTGGTTCGAACGCTGCGTCGACCGAAACCATAATGTGATAGAAGCCGAATGGGCTTTTAAACGAATCATTGATATTTACGAAGGGAAATTTGGTGAGGAATTTAAAAATAATGAAATGGCAGATAAACAGCAAGAAAGATCAAAAGTACTTCTTAATCTGCCCTACAGAAAATTTCCGGATTGGTTTTATTGAAATCTGGTCTGGTCGAATTAAGTGATTCAATTTTACGTTGGCAGTAAATATTCTATTTGTAAGAGATTTAGTTAAATGAAATATGTAGTTAAATGTTTTTGCGTTATAGCATCTTTGGTTTTCACTGGGTGCGGTGGCGGTGGAGACGATAGGGGAGCTAACAACACTAGTGCAGTTGTTAACTCATCCTCACAAGCAGTTTCAGAAGGATCATTTCTCAATCGTCAAAATACCCCAAAGATGATATCCAATTATATGGATTTAGTCATGTTTGCAAAAGATACCTCCGCCTCCATTGTTAACGGAGATTTTTATTTTAATCTTCCTGATGGTACTTACAAAGAAGATTGCTCAAATTCAAAAGGTTCACTTGAATTGGTGGTGTCTGGTGGTGGAAATAATGTAAAACAAAAATACATTAATTGCACGTTATTAGTGCCAAATGAATTTGGAGGAACAGATACGGTCAGTCTTTCAGGTCGAGAGGATATTTTGGTGATAAGAAACTCAGACAGACCTTCAACTCTTCAAGTCACTTGGAACAACTATTCTTTAGAATCTAATAATTCTCCTAAAGTTGAGTTGGATGGAGTCTTCACATATGTTGGTATGTTAGGGTACAGCACTAATGTAAATTACATTAACATAACCTCGGCTATCACCATAAACGCTACATTAAAAAGCGAAGGCGATGTGGTAACGGCTCGAAATCTGGAATTTATATTTGATTTCCCTGCAATTTTTGATCGTTACAGCAATGACTTTGCGTTTTCTCACCCTCAACCTAATCACTTGCATCTATTTACAACGAAAATAATGAGTGCTTCGGGAGAAATTATTTCTAATAATAATCGAATACAATCCTTTTTTAATCCTCAAACAAAAGTAGTTACTTTTTCTGCGAACAACAACGCAAAAGCGTATCTACAAAGACATGAACAAGGATTTTATTTTCAACTGGATGAGAATAATGACAATAAAATGGACTTTAACACGTTTTTAACAACGAAGGAGTACATATCCC
>CAZICR010000543.1:0-2250 GCA_964537795.1 uncultured Cellvibrionaceae bacterium
TCGAAATGCAAAATATCGATTCAACTTTATTGGAAGATGATGAAGATGAAGAAGAGTCGGATGATGAGGAAATTGATTTTAGTATGTTTTGATTTAGTTCCTCCCCCTGCCAAGGGGGAGGTTAGGATGGGGTAAGGATCTTTAATCGAAAATCCTTACCCCTCCCCAGCCCTCCCCTTGGCAGGGGAGGGAGTAAACGAAATATTTTCAGGAATTATTCATGCTTCCAAAACCCCAATTCACTCGCGACGACGTAGAAATTATTCGCGAAGAAAATATGTACAAACGATTTTTTCGCGTCGATAAAATTTTCCTTCGCCATAAATTATTCGAAGGAGGTTGGGGTAAAGAAATTGGTCGTGAATTATTTATGCGCGGCAATGCAGTTGCGGTAGTGCTTTATGATCCAAAATACGACCAAATCGGTATGGTAGAACAATTTCGTATAGGTGCAATGAATGAGCCCAATGGCCCATGGTTATTTGAAGTGGTTGCTGGCATGATCGAGCAAGGTGAATTACCCGATGAAGTCGCTCGTCGCGAATTATTGGAAGAAGCCAACATTAGCCCCTATGCTATGGAGTATATCTGCAACTATTTATCCAGCCCGGGCGGTACTGATGAAAAATTGCATTTATTTTGTGGCTTATGTGATTTGTCCACCGCAGGTGGTGTTTATGGTGTGCCGGATGAAGGTGAAGATATTCGTGTGCATGTGTTTGCTGCTGAAGATGTGTTAGGCTCACTTTATTCGGGTGCGTTTAACAACGCGGCAGCGATTATATGTTTACAGTGGTTGCAAATGAATCGTGATCGTTTGCGTAGAACTTATAGTTGAATAACAATTTATGTTGATTAAATCGATACAGTCTGAAGAGTTTTCCCGGCTAACGCTGAAAGAGCGTTACAAGGTCGATTTCCCGGCGCAAATGGCTGAGTGTGAAGCGAATTACTGTAGATTGTTGAAGTTGATTGGTAACCAGTCAGAAGATAATTATCGATTTATTATCCAGCGTGGCCAGCACCAATGGTTACAGTTGCTGTCCATACTGGAACGATCACCTTACACAACGACATTGTCGTGGCGTCAGTTGCCTTTGTTTCATACTTCTCCATGGTTATCCTCACCCAAGCTCACGATAAGACTGTATCAGGATGCACAATTGGCTGAGGTTTTGGCTTGGGAGGGGCACAGAAGATTGCGCCCCCGGTATGATTATCCGAATAAAGCTATGTATCTTGCGGATGAAAAAAGGCAATTGAACCGGTTTTTATCCGAATGGTTGGATTTGTGTCTGGCTCAAGGGCAGATGGCCGATTTGCAATTTGTGACGAATCCGTCTTTGTAAGAAAACCGACTGGCAGAAACTCAAAATAGCGTATATCGTTGATGGCAGTTTCAATCATCTTTTAATCCCTTTTGGAATAGGCGCTTATTAGACAAACAAGATGGATGCTTTATCAAGACCTTCAAAATCAGAGCATACTCGCCCTGGCGTGAAAGTGATTCAGTTCACTGACTGCCATTTGGGTCCAATCGCAAGTGAAACCTTGTTAGGGTTAAACACAGATCAAAGCCTTGATGATGTTCTGCAGCTTATCCAAAAAAATGAATCGCATATTGATCAGCTTGTGTGTACCGGAGATGTTGCCAGTGCAGGCCATGTCGATTGCTACTTGCGTTTTCATCAGCTGGTTCGTCGTTATTTCCAGGAACCTTTGGCTTGGTTGCCGGGGAATCATGATTCTGCCGAAATAATGTCGTTGTCTGCCAAATCACTGTTTATTGAATCCCGCATGGTGTCGGTAGGCAATTGGTTAATTGTATTGCTGGATTCAAGCGTCCCCGAGCAGGTCTATGGCCAGCTTGAAGCCAGTGAGTTGGATTTCCTGAGTTATGTTTTGAGGCACAACCATGAAAATAAGCCAGTGATGGTTTGTTTGCATCACCAGCCTGTCGATGTTGGGAGTGAGTGGATCGATCAATATACCGTTCGAAATGCCAATGCTCTTTATGAATTGATCGATCGATACCCACAAGTGAAAATTATTTCCTGGGGGCATGTACATCAGGAATTTGAATCTACGCGAAAAGGTGTTCAGCACTTTGCGACGCCCTCGACTTGCGTCCAATTCAAACCTCTGTGCAAAAACTTTACTGTTGATACCAAAATGCCAGGCTATCGGTGGTTTGAATTGAATGACGATGGCAGTTTTACAACCGGTGTTAATCGTGTAACCGATAAGTCC
>CAZICR010000544.1:0-2235 GCA_964537795.1 uncultured Cellvibrionaceae bacterium
CGGCGAGCACCGCCGCAACCGCAGCGCCACACGGCACGGGGGCTGGGCGCGCGGGTGTTGGTGCCGCCACTGCACCTTGATGTTTGCCATAAACAGTTTGATAACGCTGTCTGTCCGCCAGCTGATCTGCACGATCAATATAGGGTGGCAAGGGCATATGCCCTATTCGCTCCATGACTTGCAGAGCAGTTTCATTACCAGAAAATTTCCATTCGAATAATGCATCATGCCGTGCAATCATTTCGAGTCTGGTATAACCATCATCAAGACATATAAATGATCCAGGTATGGGCGCTTTACTGGCCCGCGTATGCGCCAATACCCTGTGCGAATCCAGAATACGCTCCACTAGAATCTCTACTTGTCCACCGGTGGTTTTTTGCCCGAACAAACGAGCCGGGATTACACGGGTGTCATTAAACACCAGCAAATCACCTGGGTTCACTTCTGCTAATAAATCAGTGAACACCTGGTGCCGCATTTCACCCGTTTGTCCGTCGAGGCACAAAAGACGACTCTGCGTACGCTCGGCCGCAGGCGTGAGTGCAATCAATGATTCGGGCAATGAATAGAAAAAATCCTGACGTTGCATGTGACAATCAGCTGGTAAAAATAAGGGCGGCAAGGTTAACCGAATTTGTCACGGGAAAAAACCAACAAATGGTTTGACATAGCAAGTTAATTCATTACAATGCCGCCCACTCGCCAGTGTGGCGGAATTGGTAGACGCACCGGATTCAAAATCCGGCGCCCTTAAAAGCGTGTCGGTTCGAGTCCGACCACTGGCACCAAAACGCTAAAAAGCCCGCATTCTTTGCGGGCTTTTTTATTTGTGCAGAAATTTTTTACAAAAATGCTTAAGATGCCGACGAACAGCATCCAATAACGAGCATCCTTCTATCACCATGACCCAAACCAATCGCACACAAGCCATTATGTTTGCGGACGTTTCTGGTAGTTCAGCGCTTTATAAGCGCGTCGGCAACGAAGAAGCAAAAGCCATTATTGATGATGCAGTGCACTTCATGACCACAATTACCATTGTGCATGAAGGTAATGTCGTGAAAACGATTGGCGATGAAATTATGGCTCGCTTCGAAACAACCGATCAGGCATGTGAAGCGGCAATCGCTATTCAAATGCGCTGCATGCGCGAGCCTAATTTAAAAAACCTTGGCATTCGTATCGGTATGTCTTTCGGTGATACCTTGCTAAGCCAAAGTGATGTATTCGGCGACACGGTTAACGATGCCGCATGTGTTGCACATATTGCGCGCGCCAATCAAATTGTTGTCACCCAATCTTTTGTTGATCATCTTAGTCACCCCATGAAACAGGATTGCCAGATGTTTGATCGGGTCAGCATCAAAGGCGAAACCGAAAAAACTGTTATTTATCGAATTGAATGGGAACAATCAGGGAAAAATAATCGTGCCACTATGGTGATGCCGATTCAGGATCTCACCGGTTTTGTTGAAAAATTTCAGTTGATACTGGAAGCGCAAGGAAAACAAATTCAGATACTTCCATCACAAACACCGTTTAAAATCGGTCGCGATAAAGACAAATGTCATTTGGTTATCGAAAGTGAATTGGCGTCGCGCGAACATTGCCATATTGAATTTCGCCGCGGCAAATATGTATTGATAGATCACTCAACTAACGGCACCCACGTTAATGCCTTTGACCAAACACCGATTTATTTGCGTCGCGAAGAATTTCCGCTGCAAGGTGAAGGCAGCATCGGTATAGGCACTATGCCAAAAAATGATAACCCCTGGATTATTCGCTACATAGTATGAATCTTATGTCTGAAAAAAATTATCCGGCTGCGAGTTTATGGCGACGCCTCGCCGCTATGGTCTACGATTTTCTATTAATTGTAGCTGTCAGTTTTTTGTATTACGCCATTGCGATTGGCATTAACGTTTTATTCAATGGCGCCCCCGAGCAAGGGAAACCGGTTGATTGGGGTCATTTCAAATTTCTGGTATTTACTGGCTGGATATTAACCATTGCAGGATTTTTTTGTTTTTTTTGGACGCGCTCAGGCCAAACACTGGGAATGAAAACCTGGAATCTCAAGATTGTTAATCAACACAACCAATACCCCAATTATCAACAATCCTTTTTACGCTGTGTCATCGCTCCTTTTTCTTTATTGTTTTTTGGTATCGGATACTGGTGGATTTTTTTCAACCCCGAACGCCAAACATTACACGACAAATTAACCAA
>CAZICR010000545.1:0-2233 GCA_964537795.1 uncultured Cellvibrionaceae bacterium
TAAAATAAAACTGAAATCGCTGCCTGCTGCCTGTGCATTACCGTGGCAACCCATGCAACCTCCCATGTTATAGCTTGTGCCTGCATATCGCGTATTCACCGCTGGCGTTCCATCGGGATTAAAATCCGTAATTAAATTATTGTAGGGGGTGGTTGGTGAATTTTTTAATTCATGTTGGAATACGCCACTGAAAACTTGCAGATTGTAATCTGTTTCTATCATTGAATTCGCTTGGTAGAAGGTCGCTGCATCCGGCGCTTTGTAGTCTATGCCTGGCACCTTTCCTGGAATGGGTTTGTATTGCACATTAATTAACTTGTAATGGCCCCACGGCGAGGATTTAATTTCGTTTGCTGTGTTGTAATTCTTGATGGATTGATGTGCAATTTTATTGATGGCAATAATATCATCAGGAATATCGTGAACCCGTTTTTGAATGCATACAGTTCCGTTAGGTAGCGGGTTAATAAGATTTCCCTGAGTGGGAATATTTTGATAATAAAGTGAATCACCCGGCGTGCAGTTCGCGGTTTTTGGAGAAAGCGATTGAATGGATTCAGGTGATGCAGGGTTTGCTGATGTAGCGTTTTTCGAAATAATTTGCGGGTTCATCGGTGTTTTGTCAGCGTTTCGAATCAGGGTTCCATCCACATCTTCTATTGGGTTGCCATTGCTATCCAATAAATTGTCTGCCTGTTCGAAAGTTGCAAAAATAAAATAAGGTGCGGTCGGTGTTTTTTGAATGATGTGCAAGCCAACCAAACCCCAGGTGGCGTCCCTGTAACAAATGCTGGGTGTAGCTGATGCACTTGAGCTCGAACTGCTCGCACTGGTGTTTGCGTTTGCTGATTGCAATTGTTCGTAATAGCGAACAGTTGTGGTGTGGAATTTTCCACTGGTAAGTTCGGTTGGTGTCAGCTGTCGCCAGGCTGATTTTACTTCGATTGTGCCAAAGGGAAAGCTAACTAAATCGCTACTCCCCGGAGGCGCACTTTTTTGATTGCTCTCAACATATTGTTTGGTGGCTGTGAAAGGCGGCGTAACCTGCCCAAACCATTTGTTTTGGGCAACGTATTGGTACTCAACACGGTTAGCTTTGGCTAAAAACAAAATTTGTTGACTGGTTTTGCCTTGTGTATCGGGCGCTATCCCTGCAAACATTTTGGCCAATCCGATTTGGCTGTTTTCGTCCAGATTAATCCAGGGAGTCGTTACCACGCCCGCGCTGCTGGAGTTTGACCCGGACGTTGGGCAAGCAGAAATCGGCGTTGCATAAACATACTGGGGCGGCTGATCGTAACCATAATCCGGTTTGCCATTCGCTGTGTAGCCGTGGGGCGTTCCAACACCTGGAAATATTTCTACTTTGTGCCTAAAGGTTTCCCAAACCAATGGCCCACCGGTAATTTGACCAAAATATTTCGTGTTATCCGGTTGGTCGCGACTGCCGCTCATCGCGGGCCAATTCAACGCGATAAATTCTTGCCACGCAAAAACGGCCGCTGTTTTCAGATCTGCATTGGGTGCGCCACCGGGAATATCGCCAGGTACATTTGATTCAATAACAATTGAATAACTCGCTTGGGATGATGCTGCACTACTGGCAGTTCCCGTCTGAGCAAAAACAGAGGGAATTGAACAAGATAATAACGCAATGACCGAACAGATTTTTTTTGAATGCAATAAGCTATTCATAATGAATTCCTTCTAAAAATTGTGAATGTTTTGACGAGAAATAAAACTGAAAAGTGGGTGATTCCCAAGAATCACCCACCGCAGATTTAATTAGGTGTAAAAGCAAAATTTGAAATGGTGAAGCTGACTGGCTGACCATTTGACTTGCAGCCAAAGTTATTGGGCTGCGCTTCGCCATTTAATGCAAACCCAAAAGAATTGCCGGCGCTGACCGCAAAACTGGCTTGGGATTCAGCGGGATTTAACTTGGACACATTGGCAACAGGATTGCCTTGACTGGTGACAACAAAACTAGCAGGGCAGTCAGTGGAAACACCTGTCAGCGCATAACTAAAACTCACCGTACCTGAGCTGGTTGCTGCAGGATAAATAAATGTCGAGCCACTGGTTTGCCATTGCGGGTAGTTACTCAATACCACTTTATTCGGTGCTCCTGATGTATCGACAAGATTTGTGGGTGCGTTAGAACTGATCGTCCAGGCATCCACAGCAAAGGGCGTTTTGAAATTATGCAAAGGGTAACTGGCGCAATTGTTAT
>CAZICR010000546.1:0-2232 GCA_964537795.1 uncultured Cellvibrionaceae bacterium
CATTACTTATTTTATTGGTGCCTTTAACCTTTTGGGTAGCCACTTACAGACCCGACGGATTTTCTTACCCACTTTTGTTTAGCCTTCCTGGATCATCAGAAACAGAACCTCGTTTCCAATTACACCTTAACTTTTCCAAAGCAATTGCAGGCTACATATTGCTGTATTGTTTGTGGCCCAGAGTTAAAACAAAACCACTGATTTCGCGGCTGGCAGGCGTTTCTACAGTATTTTTTTCTACAGCGCTTATTATTTTATTGGCTATTCTCTGCCTCAACTTAAAACTGGAACCCAAAACCTTCGAACAAATTTTTGCCTTCGCCGCCGTAAATCTTTTGGTCACCTGTGTAGCAGAAGAAGTGTTCCTCCGCTTTTTGTTACAACAACAGATTCAATTTGCATTACAGAGAATCGTCAAGAATCGGTTTGTGGTTGAAGCCATACCTCTATTGATCACAACAATCATCTTCGTTCTAATCCACAACAACCTTGGCTCCGCAACATGGTTATACGCCACCGCAGGATTCCTCTACGGCCTGAGTTACACATTAAATAAATCAATATTCTTTCCGATAGGCTTGCATTTTTCAGTGAATTTTATTCACTTTGGATGGTTGAGTTATCCGGTTTAAGTGTTTCAAATGATAGTGGCAATTACGCGTTTGCTAGAGTCAGAGTAAAGTTTTACGCTGTCACCCCCCTTGCCTATGGGAGGGGGTGAAAGATCTTCAATTACATCCACGATTTTTCCAATAACGGCATTTAATTCTCGCATCACCTCATCGTTTCGAAACCGTAAAACGACTATTCCCAATGACTGCATAAATTGATCACGAACCGCATCATACTCCTAGCTACCTTCTTGGTAATGGCTATCGCCATCCAGTTCAATTAACAATTTAATTTGCGGCGAATAAAAATTTGGTCTACAACAATCTAAAACTAAATTGACTTTAAACTCAATGACTTGCAACTTTCAAACATTTTTTCATCACGCCAAACTTCCTTCATGGGCTCACCTTTAATCATATTTAACAATTTTTTTGTCTTAGCTGAATCCTTAGCTAAACATGCAAAGAGAGCAAAATTATTGATATTCCATTGATCCGGATATTTCTTAAGAACATCATCAATCCCTAATTTCATCTGATTCCATCTGACATCGGATTTAGAGAATAGATCAAAACCAAATTCTGTCTGTGATGCATACCAATAGATCCTTGCATACATACCATTGCCTTCATACACCTCCGTCTTTTTGGTCATTGCGGTTGCGAATTTTTCGATTTCATCTGTTGAT
This sequence comes from uncultured Cellvibrionaceae bacterium, assembly GCA_964537795.1. Lineage (GTDB taxonomy): Bacteria > Pseudomonadota > Gammaproteobacteria > Pseudomonadales > Cellvibrionaceae > Cellvibrio. The sequence goes on from CAZICR010000546.1 coordinate 1,301, forward strand.
CCATGCCATCTAGGTTGTAAAAAATTAATAGCCCTGAAATATAACTCATAAAATTCAGGATATTTTTCAAGCGCCTCGCTTAGCAACTGATAGAACTTCACATGGTCCCATGATTGTTTTATGGCTATCGTCAACATCGATTCATACCACTGGGGATCAACATGCTTAAATTTTTCATTTTGAACCAAATACAATCTTGCTTCTTCCATCTTGTCATAAAAGGGTTTCCAGTTTTCCTCTTTTACCTCGCTGGCCCACCCCTCTCCCCTGATAACTCCTGCTTCACACATAAGTATATTGGCATAATATAAATGAGGAAAACTTGCACTCTGATCAGCTGCAACCCATTCCAAAGCCCACTTCTTAAACAATGTCGCGTCTTTAGAATAACCGACAGAATTGCACATGAGCGTATTCAGACCACTATAAAAAATCGTTAACTTCCATAGCCCACTCGGTGTTCTTGACTTTTCCTTCAAATAGGTGGCTCCCATTTTATTCAACATTAAATATTCTTTTTTCAACAGAAAATTCTTAGCATCTTGTGATATTGCTTTTCTTGTTTCCAACTCTCCGGAATAAGCAAAATTTGAAACAGCCATAACCATCAAATAAAAAAAAATATTTTTCATAATTAATCCTTAGTAAAAAAGTTTGACCCACAAAAGTAGTAATAATGGTCTAGAGCAAAGACTATTTTCCCACTGCAATATTTATATAACCAATCAATACTTAGAGTAAGCGTAAAACTTTCCACCCAACCTCATACTGAATCTAGTGCTAATAAAACCAATCCAGAAAATTTCCTATAAGAATGATTGATCGCTCGCGCTATTTATCCACCATTTCATTATTTTTAAATTCATCACCAAATTTTCCTTCGTAAATATCAATGATTCGTTTAAAAGCCCATTCGGCTTCTATCACATTAT
>CAZICR010000547.1:0-2230 GCA_964537795.1 uncultured Cellvibrionaceae bacterium
ATCAGACTTACGTAAATGCGCCTGAATATTTTTTTCTACAGCAGATTGATATTCGATCGCCAACGTTTTCCAAGCCGTTTTGCTCCAAGCATGGGGAATATGAGGCAAGCGGAAATATTGTCTGTCAAATCCTAACAAGTGAGCACAATTTTGTTGCAACCGCCAAAAACTGATACGAGATTCTTTTTGGTCTTTTTTAAACCACTTAGCAACCAGATTCCACCATTGTGCCGACGGTTGCGTTTGCCATTTTCCTCTCAAAACCACTTTATTATCCCGAAAAAAGTCTTCAGGTGTTGTCGGGCTGATCAGTACAAAGTCATCGTTTAAAAATAAAAAGTGTTCCGCAAGATCGGGGATTTTCCAAAGCAACGAACTGATTGCCATGCTGTTAAAACTGGGCAGAGCCGATTCAAAACCCAGAAAAATACTGGTGTGATCAATAATTTTAATACGTGATTCGAATTCAGTTCCGCTAATTGCTTGCATTAACTGCGGTTGCTGATCATCAGTGACGATAAAAATAGTACGAATCCAGGGAGCAAATCTTAAAAGTGATGTAACGCAATAATCCAATTCACCTGCATGATGAAAACGGGATTTACTGGCAGATTTAGGCCGAGCGCCACCAATCGACTGCAAATAATCTTCCAATTTTTTAGCGTGTTTGGGATCACTGCCATCTACCCAGGTGATTACGGCGTCTATTGGATCTTGTTGCATAATTTTCTCAGCATAGCCTTTCACCCCCTCCTAACCTCCCCCTTGGCAAGGGGAGGAACTTTACTCCCTGCTTAATACGGAGTGATATCTGTCCCCTCCCCTTGCCAAGGGGGGGCCAGGGTGGGGTGAAGCAAAAAAAACCGATCACAAGGATCGGTTTCTCAAAACAAATTGAATTTAAATATGTTCAACCTTATCAATTTCATATTCGACGTCACCACCGGGAGCTTTTACTACCACAACATCGCCCTCTTCTTTTCCGATTAATGCACGCGCAATCGGTGAGTTCACAGAAATTTTATTGGCTTTGACATCCGCCTCATCGTCTCCCACAATTTGATAAGTGGATTGTTGTTCGGTTTCAACATTCACCATAGTCACTGTAGTGCCAAAAATCACTTTGCCCGTGTGTGGAATTTTGGTGACATCAATAATTTGTGCATTGCTCAGCTTGCCTTCAATTTCCTGTATGCGACCTTCACAAAAACTTTGTTGCTCACGAGCAGCTGAGTATTCAGCGTTTTCTTTTAGATCGCCATGCTCTCTTGCTTCAGCAATCGCTTGAACTATGCGTGGACGTTGTACTTTTTTCAGATCTTCCAATTCTGCTTGCAACCGTTCAGCACCTTGCTGGGTCATAGGAAATTTTGCACTCATGCGCCTATCCTCTTGTGTAAATCTTGTAAACGACGAACGTCAATTTCACCGTCCAGACCTTCATTCAACGCCATACAAACTGCAATACCCGCTGCCAATGTAGTGTTGTAGTAAACGCGATGATTTTCCGCACTGCGACGAATTGACGATGAATCACGTGTAGCCTGACGACCTTCAACAGTGTTAATGATTAAATCGATTTCATCATTTTTAATCATATCGACAATATGCGGACGTCCCTCTTGTACTTTGTTGATCACCTGTACATTCAGACCGGCTTTTTGCAATACAGCAGCAGTACCGCGAGTAGCGACCAACTTAAAACCTAATTCCGCCAAATCTTTACCAACACTGACAATGCCATCTTTATCCATATCACGCACGCTGATAAATGCTGTGCCTGATGATGGAATGCGATTGTTAGCCCCTAATTGTGATTTGCCGTAGGCTTCACCAAATGTATCGCCAACGCCCATCACTTCGCCAGTGGATTTCATTTCCGGGCCAAGAATCGGATCGACTGCCGGAAATTTATTAAACGGAAATACCGCTTCTTTCACACTGAAATAAGATGGAATAATTTCTTTGGTAAAACCTTGTTCTGCCAAAGAAGTTCCTGCCTGGCAACGTGCAGCGACTTTCGCCAAAGACACACCAATACATTTTGAAACGAATGGCACAGTGCGTGATGCACGCGGATTCACTTCGATCACATAAATTTTTTCATCTTGATAAGCCAATTGCGTGTTCATCAAACCAATCACACCCAATTCAATTGCCATTTTCTTGACAATCCGTGATCGCCGGGAATATCCGCCGCGCCGTGGCGGGCGAGGCGCTGCTGCATCTG
>CAZICR010000548.1:0-2226 GCA_964537795.1 uncultured Cellvibrionaceae bacterium
GCGTTCAAACGCAAAAACTGTTTCGCAAATAGAAGGAATATCTTCCATTATCTAAAATATTTAACCGATCAAATCAAATAATAAAGATCAGGCAAAAAAGGTACAATTTACTACCTATCAGGCATAGAATTATCCCAATTGAAAATCGACTCAATATTGGAAAAGTTATGTCATTCGACACTAATGCTTACAAACACCATCTGGCCCAGTTGGTTGCCAAACCCTCTGTGAGCTGTGCGATTCCCAAGTGGGACATGTCAAATCTTCCTGTTATCGAATTACTTGCCAATTGGTTCGGCGATGCAGGATTCAACACCCAAATCATGTCGCTTGCACAAACAGGCAAAGCCAATCTGATTGCCACTTTAGGTCAAGGCGACGGCGGATTAGTGTTAGCGGGACACAGTGACACTGTACCTTATGATGAAAATCGCTGGCAGTCAGATCCATTCCAATTAACTGAAAAAAATGAAAAACTTTATGGATTGGGCGCAACCGATATGAAAGGATTTTTTCCGATTATTTTGCAAGCGATTCAACCTTACCTGCAACAAAAATTTAAACACCCATTAATTGTATTAGCAACTGCCGATGAAGAAAGCAGTATGAGTGGTGCACGTGCTTTAGCAAAACAAGGAATCCCGAATGCCACGCCACGTTACGCCGTAATTGGTGAACCAACCGAACTCACTCCAATTCGCATGCACAAAGGCATCATGATGGAAGCGATTCGAGTGCGTGGGCAGAGCGGACATTCATCCAATCCAAATTTAGGAAAAAATGCATTGGATGCAATGACTGATGTCATGGTTGAATTAAAAAAATTACGCAATGAATTACAACTGCAGTATCGCAACCCGGGTTTCGCCGTACAAACGCCAACATTAAATTTGGGCTGCATTCATGGCGGCGACGGCGCCAATAGAATTTGTGGTGAATGTGAATTACATTTTGATTTGCGTTTATTACCGGGCATGGATAATCACGCATTACGCGAAACCATTCAACGCCGACTCAACCCCATAGCGGAAAGCAGCGGCACCGACATTGTGTTTTCATCGCTTTTTGAAGGCGTCGAACCTTTTGCAGAAGATGAAAACTCAGAGCTGGTTAAAATCTGTGAGCAACTTTCAGGTCGCAGTTCCGAAACGGTTGCTTTTGCAACTGAAGCACCGTTTATGCAACAACTGAATATGCAAACTATTATTCTTGGTCCAGGTTCAATTGATCAAGCCCATCAGCCCAATGAATTTATTGCACTGGATCAACTGGAACCTGCGGTAAAAATTGTTAGGCAGTTGATTGAAAAATTTTGTTTGTAATAAAGATGGAGATATTTTTTTGAAAAAAACAGCATTGATTTTGATTTCAACTCTGTTAATGAGTTGCGAAAAAATGGAGCCTCCCTCTGCTTTCGGCACACTCGAACGCGATCGCATTACTTTGTCCGCAACCGCTAATGAAATCATCTTAAGTCACGCTGTTACTGAAGGTACTCTTGTGAGAAAGGGAGACTTATTGTTGAGTCTGGATTCAACATTGGAATCAGAACGCGTAAAGCAGATGCAAGCTGAACGTAGCCGACTGGAAGCTTCATTAAATTTTTATAAAAATGGTTCGCGTCAGGAACAAATTGCCAGTGCAAAGGCACGCGTACAACAAGCCAAAATGCGATTGGAAAACAGCCAGCGTGAATTACAACGCCGCGAATCACTACGCAAACAATCCTTGATATCCGATGCAGAACTGGATCAATCCAAATTGCAATTTGATTTGGCCAAAGCCCAACTGGATGACAGCCAACAACAATTTCATGAGCTACAAACGGGCAATCGGGAAGAAATCATTCAACAAGCTGAAGCAGCTTTAAAAAATGCAGACGCATTATTAGCACAGGAACAAAAAAAACTGGCCGATCTGGAAATCAAAGCAACACGTGATGGCCTGGTAGAAGATCTCCCTTACGAGGTGGGCGAGCGCGTGCCTCAAGGCGCCGTAGTCGCAATCATTGCAGCAGACTCTGTTCCTTATGCACGAATATCTTTACCAGAAACGTCTCTCGCACAATACAAAGTCAATGATACTGTTGAAATTTATATTGATGGCATTGAAAAACCTTTCACAGGAAAAATTCGTTTTATTAGTCCCCGTCCTTTTTTTACCCCCTATTTTTCATTGCACCAATCTGAACGTACACGCCTGATGTATAAATTTGAAGTCAATTTA
>CAZICR010000549.1:0-2225 GCA_964537795.1 uncultured Cellvibrionaceae bacterium
AATCCAGACAATTTTGTGGGACGATTTGTGCAAGTGGTAGTTTATCCAAATGATTCACTAATAATTCACTACCGAGATCCACTTTATTCCAACCAAACAATCCTGGCTTGCTGAAAAACTCTTGTGAGTGATTGTCTAACATCAAACGCAAATTGGAATAGCTTTGGTCATCAAGCGAATTTACGACAGAGTAATCACTGCGTTTGATTAATTGAGCTGTATAGAGTGCACCTTCTTTAATGGCTTTTTGTGAATCCCCCAATATTGTTGCCAGCTTGTCAACATAGGTTTTTATGCCTTCGTTTTTGTATCCGGCAAGATAAATCTTCCCATTCTGTTTAAGGCATCGCCAAGCTTGGTTAAATAGATGATGAACCAAGGGCTTTTCTTTTGATATGCGATAAAATATTGCATCCACACTATTGTCAGCAATTTTTGATAAATCAAAATCGCTGAATTCTGTGCTGAATCCTTTCTGTTTTGTTTCTTCATATACATCCCAGCGATTACTGATAACCTGAATTTTTCTTTCGGTTTGATTCACGGCAACAGTATTGAGATGATTTTCATCCATCAGCCATAGTTGGTTGTCACTCGTATCGGATTCAAAAACCTGCTGTTGAATCCATTGGGCGGCAAGATCAATCATTGAATATTCCTTGAATTTCGTCAGTAGTTAATGATCGATATTGTCCTGATGCCAGAGTTGAATCCAATGTTAAATTGCCGATTTTCTCTCTATGTAATGCAATCACTTTGTTACCCGCAGCAGCAAACATACGTTTGACTTGATGGTATTTGCCTTCAGAAATAGTCAGTCTGGCTTGATGTGAATTTAATAATTCCAATTTGGCGGGTGAGGTAACTTTTTTTTCCCCGTTTAATAACACTCCATCTTTGAATAGAATACTGGTCTCTGGTGATATGGGGTCAGCTAAAGTAACGAAGTAGGTTTTTTGGCAATTTGACGTTGGTGCAGTGATTTTGTGATTCCAATGGCCATCGTCAGTGATTAACACCAATCCGGTTGTGTCTTTATCTAATCGGCCCACAATTTGTAATTCCTCTTTACGATGATCGTCCAATAAATCTATGACAGTTGGGTTTTCGCTATCATGATTGGCACAAACATAACCCAAGGGTTTATTTAGCATTAAATAACGGGGTGGTTGAACAGAGATTAATTCCTGATGGAGATAAATTTGATCAGTGTCGGAAATTTTTTGATCGGCTTTTACTCTGCTTTCACTATTCACATTGACATCGCCTGCACGAATAAATCTGTGAATTTGTGAACGAGAGTAAGGCGTATTATTGCTGAGAAATTTATCGAGCCGCATTTGAAGTACTCGTAGGATGGCGTGGAGCGAAGCGATACCCATCATATTTATTGCAGATTGATGCGTATCGCTTCGCTCCACAGCATCCTACAGTCAGAATTTTTAATCAGGAAATTTTTCTCTCGCCTGAATCAACCGATTGATAAATCAATGTATTAATGGTCATAGGGCCAACACCACCCGGAACCGGTGTATAAGCTGCAACGCGATTAATCAATGGGGTTAACTCAATATCACCAACACCGCCGGGATGGTAACCCGCATCAACAACAACCGCACCGTCTGTAATCCATTCAGCTTTGATAAATTCAGGTTTGCCAACAGCACCAACAATAATGTCAGCTTGCTTAATTAATGCAGGTAAATTTTGCGTGCGTGAATGACAAATCGTCACTGTTGCATTGGCGTTCAATAACATCATCGCCATAGGTTTGCCGAGAATTGGGCTGCGACCTACTACAACAGCATGTTTGCCAGCGATTTCAATTTGATAGGCTTCCAACAAGCGCATAATACCTTTAGGGGTTGCACAACCATAAGCTTCTTCGCCCATGCTCATGCGACCAAATCCCAAACAGGTCACACCATCAACATCTTTTTCTGCACTAATGGCATCGAAACATAAACGTTCATCAATTTGGTGTGGCACAGGGTGCTGCAACAAAATGCCATGTACATTCGGGTTGTTATTCAGTTCGCGAATTTTTGCGAGAAGTTGTTCGGTGGTGGTACTGGAAGGCATTTCAACTTTTAACGATTCCATTCCGATACGAGTACAGGCATTGCCTTTCATTTTCACATAAGTCGCTGAAGCCGGATCATCACCCACAAGAATCGTTGCCAGAATGGGTGTTTGTCCATTAGTGCGTGCTTTTAAGGATGCAA
>CAZICR010000550.1:0-2207 GCA_964537795.1 uncultured Cellvibrionaceae bacterium
ATCACCGAATATCACATAGGTTCCGTATTAAATGGTGGCGGTAGTACACCGAATAAAAATAAATATGCAACGCTGGAAGATTGGGTAAAACTCGCAGACAGTTTTTATAACGCATCGGTGGATAAATCCAATGGTCGCATCGGCATTCCGATTATCTGGGGAACCGACGCAGTACACGGTTTGGGCAACGTAGTTGGCGCAACTTTGTTTCCACACAATATTGGTTTAGGTGCGACCAACAATCCTGAGTTGTTGAAAAAAATTGGTTGGGCCACTGCGCGTGAAATTGCAGCAACAGGTTTGGATTGGGATTTTTCACCAACCGTCGCAGTTGCACGTGATGATCGTTGGGGCCGCACTTACGAATCCTGGTCGGAAGATCCGCGCATAGTCAAAGCCTTCACCGGTGAAATGGTGAAAGGTTTGCAAGGCGAAGGCGGCACCGAAAATTTATTTACCAACGAACATGTCATAGCCACTACCAAACACTACATTGGTGACGGCGGTACATTAAATGGTGTGGATCGCGGTGAGACGCAAGGCGATGAACAACAGCTGCGCGAAATTCACGGTGCGGGCTATTTCAGTGGCATAGAAGCCGGCGCTCAAGTGGTGATGGCTTCGTTTACCAGCTGGCAAAACACTCGCATGCACGGACACAAATATTTGTTGACTGATGTACTGAAAAATAGAATGGGTTTTGATGGACTAGTGGTCGGCGATTGGAATGGTCACAGTTTTATTCCAGGTTGTACTGTGTTGGATTGCCCCGAATCCTTAATGGCGGGTTTGGATATCTACATGGTGCCGGACCCAAACTGGAAAGAGTTGTACAAAAATTTATTGGCGCAAGCCAAATCCGGTGAAGTGACGGCTGAGCGTTTGGATGATGCCGTGCGCAGAATTTTGCGTGTAAAAATCCGCGCAGGATTATTTGAACAAGATGGCGTTTTACAAAAAGGCGCGCCGTCTACTCGTCCACTCGCTGGCAAAAAAGAAGTGCTCGGCGCACCGGAACATCGCGAAATTGCTAGACAAGCCGTTCGTGAATCGCTGGTGATGTTGAAAAACAAAAACAATTTGTTGCCATTAGCGCGCAATCAAAAAGTGTTAGTTGCGGGTGATGGCGCCGACAATATTGGCAAGCAAGCCGGTGGTTGGTCAGTGTCATGGCAAGGTACAGGCAACAGCAATTCCGATTTCCCTGGCGGCACCTCAATTTTTGGCGGCATCAATCAAGTGGTGAGCGCAGCCGGTGGCAAAGCCACATTGAGTGTTGATGGTTCTTTCACTGAAAAACCGGATGTTGCAATCGTGGTATTTGGAGAAGACCCCTACGCCGAAATGCAAGGTGACGTTGGCAATCTCGCTTACAAACCACGCGACCCACGCGATTGGGATTTGCTGAAAAAATTCCGCGCACAAGGCATTCCTGTTGTTTCATTGTTTATTTCCGGTCGTCCGCTTTGGGTGAATCGCGAATTAAATGCGTCTGATGCTTTTGTTGCTATTTGGTTGCCCGGAACTGAAGGCCAAGGCGTTGCCGATGTGATTTTCAAAAATGCGGAAGGCGGTATTAATTTTGATATGAAAGGCCGTTTGAGTTTTTCCTGGCCGAAAAAACCGGATCAAACACCCCTCAATGTCGGCGATGAAAATTATGATCCACTCTTTGCTTACGGTTTCGGTTTAAGTTACAGCGATAAAGATACACTCGGCGATAACTTATCCGAAGAAGGTTTGAAAGCAGAAGAAGTGGTCGATAAATTGGAAATTTTCAATCGTCGCCCAATCGGTGAATGGCAGTTGGAAATTATCGGCTATCAAAACGATGTTATTCCTATGACCAGCAAAACGGTTAGCGCATCATCACTGCAAATTACTGCTGTCGATCGCGATGTTCAAGAAGATGCTCGTCATGTTGTTTGGAACGGCAAAGGCAGTGGTCAAGTTGCACTGTCAGTTGCCAATCGTAAAGATCTCACCAATTACGTGAAAGAAGATTCAGCTTTGGTATTTGATATCAAAGTTGATGGCGTGCCCAGCAAAACGACTTTCTTGCGTTTGGGTTGCGGATCTTATTGCGCGTCGGATATTGATCTCACCGAGAAATTAAAAACTTTCGCAGGTCAAGGCTGGCAAACAGTGACTGTACCTTTAAGCTGCTACCCACGCGCCGGTGCAAACTTCGGTATTGATCAACCGCC
>CAZICR010000551.1:0-2202 GCA_964537795.1 uncultured Cellvibrionaceae bacterium
TTCTTCGACTTCACTTTGTTCGTAATTGAATTGGCCGTTGGCGTGCCATCGGGCTAGTTCTTCGGCGAAGGCTTGTTCGCGTTGTTGAGTGAATTGATTAATTGAAGATGAATTATTTTGAATAAAATCTTCGTAGTCTTTTAAGTTAAATTGCGTTTGTTCAATTTTGATTGAATAGCGACCCTGTGGGAAATCGCGGCGAATCTTAATTAATTCTTCTGCGCTCACAGGGTAAAAACGAATTTGATCGAAAAATTGCAGCAACCAGGGTTGTGAAAATTCTTTGGTTTTTTTGTAGCGATTCCACATTTGCAAAGTGCGGCCCACAAATTGATAACCGCCAGGGCCTTCCATGCCGTAGATACACATATAGGAACCGCCGATTCCCACAGAATTTTCAGCCGTCCAGGTACGTGCAGGGTTATATTTGGTAGTCACTAAACGATGACGCGGATCAACCGGTGTTGCAACCGGCGCGCCCAAATACACATCGCCCAATCCCATCACTAAATAAGATGCGTCGAATACTATTTTCTTCACAGCATCAATAGAATCCAATCCATTTATTCTGCGAATAAATTCCAAATTACTTGGGCACCAGGGTGCGTTGGCTCTGACGGATTGAATATATTTTTGAATCGCCAACTGACAGGCTTCATCATCCCAGCTCAAGGGTATATGCACTATGCGCGATGGCACGGACAAAGCTTGTAGCTGTGTAACCAAAAATTTTTCGGCTGTTTCCAAATGAGCAAGCAAATTATCCAACGAGAGTTGTTGACTGTCGTAATGAATTTGCAGTGAACGAATGCCGGGTGTTAATTCGCGTAAACCAGTTAATGGATTTTTTTCCAACCATTGCATCAATGCATGAGCGCGGAAACGCAATTTAATATCCAGTTCCAGTTTTCCGTATTCAACCAGCAAAAAGTGATCGCCCGCAACGCGGTAGACAATATTTTCACCCACTTGATCGGCGCTAAGTTTTTTTACAATCGGCGAAACTAACCCGGTGGTTGTGTATTGATGTTCAATTAATTGCAGATTATTTATCGATTGATTTTGCGCAGCTTCAATTGCCACAGCATCGGAAACTGTGACAGGAATAAAACGAATTTTATCGCCTGCGCGCACCTGTCCGAGTTTCCATAAATCAGCAGTGATAACAGTCGCAGGGCAAACAAAGCCGCCGAGTGAAGGGCCATCAGGGCCTAAAATCACTGGCATGTCGCCAGTAAAATCGACTGTGCCAAATGCGTAAGCATTATCGTGAATGTTGGAAGGATGCATGCCCGCTTCGCCACCTGAATCGCGTGACCATTCAGGTTTGGGGCCAATTAAACGCACACCGGTGCGACTGGAGTTGTAATGCACTTCCCAATCAGTATTGAAAAAAGTCTGTATGTCTTTGTCAGTAAAAAAATCCGGTGCGCCGTGTGGTCCATAAATCACGCGCAATTGCCATTGATTATGAATGGCGGGAATTAATTTCTCATCGAGATGAGTTGTCGCTATTGGTGGGTTGGATTTATCTGCGTGCAAACGCAATACATCACCCGCGCGGAGTGCTCGACCATTGTGGCCACCAAATTGCCCTAAAGTGAAAGTCGATTTTGAATTGAGATACTCGGGGCATTGAATGCCACCGGCAATACACAAATAACTTCTCGCACCCTTATCGCTAATTCTGCCCAGTTGTAAAATTTGGCCCTGATTAATTTGAATAATCTGATTGAGTGCAAGCGGATTGCCATCGAGTTTTGCATCAATCATCGCACCGGTGATGACAACTTTGGTTGCGCAAGAAAATTTAAGCGTTGGTCCCTGCAAAGTAATTTCCAAACCTGCAGCAGATTGATCGTTTTGCAAAAGTTGATTGCCCAAACGGAATGATCGTGAATCAAACGCACCTGAGGGTGGAACGCCCACTTGCCAATAACCTGTGCGGCCAGGGAAGTCTTGGATTGTGGTTTGTGTGCCGCCTTGAATAACATCAATGCGTGCTGCTTGATAAACGAATTGATTTAAATAGCGGGTAGTTATTTTGGCATCAACAAAGGTTTTATCTTTCAGCAAAGCTTGCAGATAATCCAGATTGGTTTCTATGCCATACAAGCGCGTTTCTGCCAAAGCCGATTGCATGCTGTTAATGGCTTGTTCACGATTATTTTCGTGCACAATAATTTTTGCCAACATAGGATC
>CAZICR010000552.1:0-2196 GCA_964537795.1 uncultured Cellvibrionaceae bacterium
TGAAATAGCGTCCATTATGACCTCTCATTTGATATGTACAGGATAATGTACATACTCAATACAGGATTGTCTATGAAAATTATTGATCTGTCTAAGATGACGTTAATGATAGTTGTGAAAGACTGCTAATTCTGGATATATAGTCCAAGAACATCAAAAACTGCGAAGCAAGAGAATTTCTGAACGATGATTTCTAATTTTTCAGGTAAAAACCATGAAACAAAAATTTTCTATTAGGGTAAATCATTTCGCAGCCAAAACGATTGACGCTGTTAGCGGAAGTAATAAAGAAAATCTGGGTATTGCGTCTCTGGTTTTAATCTTTTCCGGTGCAAAGATGTATGCAGGAATGGGGACACATTCTTTATTGGTTATCATGTCTGGCATTTTATTTATTGCTGGACTTCTTATGTTCATAGTCGAGCTTATTAATATAGTGAAAAATATTTTTGCAAAAAATGAAACGGACGATGGAAAATGAAATTTCAAACTTACACATTAGACATATATGATTATGTGAAAATAATAAACTTTATTTTCCCCTTCTGCTCATAGTTATTTTCAAACCACTTGTTTATGTACGATCCCTTACATTTGTCTGTTTTGATGCAGATCCATTCCCTTTTACTTTATTTTGATTATCAATTTTTTGCGCCAAGCGTTTTTCTTTACGCTTGCGTGATTCATTAGTGGCTTCAATCCACTCATCGGTGCGACGTTGCCATTCTTTATCGTTAGCCATGTTTAATACCTCGGTTGAAATTCTTACAAATATACGCGCTCTTGGTTGAAAATCCCATCGTTTATAAAAGGCGCGGGACACAATTACAGGAAAGCGCCTTACTAAAATTAAAAATTTATCAACGATAAAAAACTTTATTCAATTCAAGCTATAAATAAGTTTAAATTAAAGATATAACGAGTTAATTGAAACATTATCAAAAATCCATCCAAGAAAAGGCTTTATTCAATGGGATATTTGCATGAAGAAGAAGTGATCTGCCCTTATTGTGGGGAATCGATTGTTGTTCTTGTTGATCCCTCGGACATGGATCAGGAATACATTGAAGACTGTCAGGTATGTTGCAGGCCAATTAATTTTTCGGTTACTTCGGACTCCAACGACGAACTATCGGTGTTAGTTTACAGAGAAGACTGATGCCATGAGCCATTAGTTTAAAAACATATTTGCCCCAATACGGAAGAGATTGAGCATGAGCTATTGTTGTTATCGGGATATTTTTTCTCAAGAAATAGCGGCTGACGCAATTAATTGCGACAACCTAACGGCGATTGAGATCGCGAAGTGAGTACTATCTGCCTATAAATCAGAGAAAAAGGATGAAATTTGCAACAAAATCACTCTCTGGATAAGGTTTTGATTGCGCTTATGGGAAGCTTATGTACAATCCGTGAACTGTATTCGTAATGGTGATAGCGATTATGGTAATTAAAGTTCACCCCTAAAGTAGATAGTAATATGAGTAAAGGTACAGTTAAGTGGTTCAATGCGGACAAAGGCTTTGGTTTCATCACTCCTGAAGATGGAAGTAAAGATTTGTTTGTTCACCACTCAGAAATTCAAGCTGGTGGCGGTTTTGCGACATTAAATGAAGGTCAACACGTTGAGTTTCAAGTTGGTCAAGGTCAAAAAGGCCCATGCGCGAATAAAGTACGTGCGATTTAAGTATTCGAACGAAAATACATAGCAAACCACCGGATGCAGCCTGGCTGCTCCGGTGTTTCAAGACAAAACCAATCCCCCATCTTCTTTAATACTGCCTCTCTCCAAAAATCGCTTTAAATTAAATTTTCAGTAACGCCAAATATTACTGATAAATTATCTGTATTGTTTTACAGAGAACATCAAATCAATAATTAATTATTTGCACCTACCCGGATGATTTTTACATGAATCTTGAAAAATCCAAAAAACGTATCGCAAAAAAAGTAAAAATGGGATTTCAAGGCTATCCGGAAATCACCTTGGAATATTTTGGTCATGATTCCAGCCGTGCGAGCGAGGTACTGGTTAAATACCGCCCGGAAGAGTTTGCTGAAATTCAAGAAGAACGCTTTTCCAGCAAAATCGATGCACGCGAAGATGAGGTGATTCAATCAGTACTGGTAAAAATGATTGAGCGTTCAAACGCAAAAACTGTTTCGCAAATAGAAGGAATATCTTCCATTATCTAA
>CAZICR010000553.1:0-2194 GCA_964537795.1 uncultured Cellvibrionaceae bacterium
ATCAAAAAGCCAATCTGATCCAAATCGTGGTTTATGATTTGCCAAACCGTGACTGTCATGCGCTCGCATCAAACGGTGAACTTAAGCAAAACGCAACAGACACAGTGCGTTATCGCACTGAGTATGTGGATGTGATTGCATCAATTTTCTCTGATCCGAAATATCAGGAACTACGCATTATTGCGATTATTGAACCTGATTCATTGCCAAACCTCGTAACCAATTTAAGCGATCCTGATTGTGCCGCGGCAAACGAAGGTCCCTATGGTTATGTACCCAATACCCAGTACACATTGAGCAAACTTTTTGCAATCAAAAACGTGTACAGCTATGTTGATATTGGTCACTCAGGCTGGTTAGGTTGGGATGATAACTTTGGGAAAGCAATTACCCTGATTGGCAATGCCATAAAAGGCACGACCGGCGGAGTTGATTCAGTCGCTGGATTTGTGTCAAACACTTCCGGTTACACACCACTTTACGAACCTTTCCTGGATTCTGTGACTCAATTAGGCAGCAACCCAACACGTTCATCATCTTTCTATGAGTGGAACCCTTACTTCAGTGAAGTAAGCTTCGTTCAAGCTTGGCGTACTCGCATGATAGCGGCTGGCTTCCCATCTACTATCGGTATGTTGGTTGATACCTCCCGAAATGGTTGGGGTGGCTCAAGCCGTCCATCAGCAGTATCTACCAGCACAGTATTGGATACCTTCGTCAATGAGTCACGCATTGATCGTCGTACTCACCGTGGAAACTGGTGTAACCAAAAAGGCGGTATAGGTGCACGGCCACAAGTGGCACCAGTTGCAGGTGTTGATGCTTATGTTTGGGTGAAACCACCAGGGGAGTCTGATGGTGCCGCGTCGAAGGAACTCTCGTTTGACCCACAAGATCCAGCCAAAGGCTTTGACCGTATGTGTGACCCTACCTACAACTACAGCCCAGGTAGTGGTTCAAATGTAGATACAGGTGCACTTCCCAATGCCCCTGTTGCAGGCCGATGGTTCAAAGAAGGATTCCAAGTGTTGTTGCAAAACGCTTATCCACAGTTGTAATGGCGTAAAAAACTCCAGGTAATTGAAACAAACCCCATGATAAAAAATGGGGTTTGTTTTTTTAACGCATTTTGTTTTGAGTGTTTAGCGGGTTCCCTGCCTTCGCAGGGATGACGTGTGAATTAACTCACGGAAAAAAGCCTGTAAACTTTAATTCGTGTAAAAAATTAATTTATCCCCAACACTTTCTTCACAAACGGAATGGTCAATTTACGTTGTTCTTGCAATGACGCATTATCGAGGCGTTGTAGCTGCCAAAATAATTCGTTGGTGTCGCGAGCCAGGCGTTGGATAAGAAATTGTGCAACTTCATCTGTGAGTTCCAAACCGCGAACTTTTGCGCGCATTTGTAATGCAGATTGTTTTTCAATGTCCGTCATATTTTGCAGATGTAAGGTCAAACCCCATTGCAAACGCGATGACAAATCTGCGAGCTGAACCGGTAATTCCCGAATCGGTGCATTAGCGGAGATAATTAATTTATGTCGCAGTTCTTGCGTGCGATTGAAAAGATTGAACAGAGATTTTTCCCAATCCTGGCGACCGGCCACGGCTTCAAAACCATCCAGACAAATTAAGTCCAGTAGATCCAAACCACCACACAATTCTTCTGGCGAATAGCCTACCAATTCTCTTAAAGGCAAATATTGAAAGGTCAATTTTTTTTCTTGGGCTTGATGACAAACCGCTTGTAGCAAATGGGTAACTCCACTGCCAGATGCACCCCACAAATAAATAAAATTCTCTTGCTGATCGTTAAAAAAATTTAACAAGCTGGATACAACCAATGCATTCGGACTTTGCATTTGCGTAAAAAAATTGGCGAAAGTGGCTTCATCCGAAAGATTAAGACCTAAAAAAAGTTGTTCCGGTTTTGCCATTATTCTTCCTGCCAGATGTAACGTAAGGGATCATCCACTGTGCCTTTTGGCCCGATAACTTGCGCAACAGGATTAACAACTTCGGTATTTTCCAATGACGCATTAGCATCGATTGGAAAGTTTTCATTTTCAGGATTTACTGCGATTTCAGGATTACCTGCAGTCAATGCATTAACCGGAAAGAATTCCGGTAATAAACGTTTACCCAGCAATAAAGTAGATTCCAGCAAACGAGCATCGCCTTCCATAGTTAAC
>CAZICR010000554.1:0-2182 GCA_964537795.1 uncultured Cellvibrionaceae bacterium
TCTTTATCCAAGCCTAATTTTTCTTGCACCAAGCGTGTGGTTTTGTGACAGAAGCAATGATAAGGATCGCCAGAAATTAAATAACGTTTGGGAATTCCGTGGTAAGAAAAAATAATTTTTTGCGGCTTTTCGTGAGTGTCCAAATATTCGCGTACAGAATTGGCAAGCGCTTCGACATACAAAGGTTGATCGCAATATTGATTAATAAAATGTAATTCAGGAACCCAACGCCATTTTTTTAACGCATCCGCTACTGCATCAAAGGTCGAGCCGGTGGTTGGGCCTGCGTATTGGGGATAAAGCGGCAACACAATAATTTTTCGTATGGCTTCTTGTTGGAATTCATCCAACACAGATTTAATCGAGGGGTTGCCGTAACGCATGGCTAATTTAACCGAGACGTTTTCACCCAGGGCTGCCTGGATTGCGGCGGTTTGACGTTTGGCTATCACCATCAGAGGCGAGCCTTCTTCTGTCCAGACTGATTTGTAGAGTGCGGCTGATTTTCGTGGGCGAATACGCAGAATAACGCCGTGTAAAATACACCACCAAATGACGCGCGGAACTTCAATAACCCGCGGATCGGACAAAAATTCTGCAAGATAACGACGTACGGCGGAAGTGCCAGGCTCATCGGGAGTTCCCAGATTCACTAGTAGAATTCCGGTTTGAGGCTTGACTGACGGTTGGTGGAAGTGTGCGTCAGGGTTCTCATTTAAGGCGGTATATTTTGGCATAGTTTTCGAATTGCTATCTCGTTGGAATGAAGGGCAATATATCGCTCCTGATCAGCTTACGCCATAGTTAACAATATCCCGAGCGGGAGATAGACTTTCCTGTCTAATTCATCTAGATTCTCCAAGCTTGTTTTGATTTAGATCATGCTGGCCTGTGTTTCGAAAAAGTTTAAAGCTCATATGTTGAATGCGTCCGGTTTAAAGTATCTATGTAAAGCACCAAAAAATTAAAATACCTGTAAATTAAAGTGCCTGTAAAAAAGCACCTATAAAAATTAATTTAGCTCATTGATTAGGAGATTAATATGAAACAATTGTTGATAGTGGTTGGTCTGTTTGCCTTGTCTTTAAATGCCTATGCCTTTAAACCCTGTGGCGAATTAAAAAATGAAATTGCTGATAAGTTGGATGCAAAAGCTGTCAAGAATTACAGTTTGACGATTGTTGCCAATGCTGATGTAGGCGATCAAAAGGTAGTGGGCAGCTGTGATGGTGGCACTAACAAAATTGTCTACAGTCGCGATACTGCACCTGTTGCAACTCCTGCTCCGGTAGAAACTTCCACCGAAACACCTGCAAAAGCACAATAATCATTTCCGGAAATCACACAGCATTTTCATGTTGTGTGATTTAATTCCATGAATTTGTATTTCCTGAAAAGAATACTGTTAATGGTAGGCATGGCACATTCAATCGACATAAGTTTAAATTCAAAGGCAGATCGAAGTATCAGAAATAATATTGTTATGCGCACCAATCCCCTGACTCAATAATTTCATAATCACCATCATTATTATTTAGAACATAAATCCAGGCAGAATAGTTTATTCCGGATTCAGCGATGATTTCTTTTTGTATGCGCTGATATTGATTATGGTTTGAGTGTGGATCTATTTCTTCGTATTCATCCAGTTTTTGTAAATCGCTTTCTTCAATTTTAAAAATTTCTCCCTTTACTTGACTCTTTGCATGGCTGTTCAGTATTAACGCGGGATAAGCGCCAAGGGAAATGAGTTGTCCATCTACTGATGCAGTATCACAATAACTCGCTTGCGAAAGAAAACGCCAGTGCGCATCGTTGTTGCCACGAGGAGAGGGGGTTTGACGTAAGGTGCCATAAACAAATAAATACATAAGGCCGTAAACATATTATTCAAACGAAAACCTCTTCCGACTGGAAGAGGTTTGATAATAAAAATTAATCGCGTTCGATGTGATAAATACCACCTTTGGCTTCATCCGTAATGAAATAGAGTGTTCCGTCTTTTGCTTGTGCCACTGATCTAATGCGTTGATTGATTTCCTTACTGAATAATCTTTCTTCACGAATAATTTTGTCGCCGTCTGTGACTAGTCGCACCAGGGTTTTTCCGCCTAATGACGTCAAAATAATATTGTTCTTCCATTCCGGAAATTCATCGCCTGTATAA
The DNA here is from genome assembly GCA_964537795.1 of uncultured Cellvibrionaceae bacterium. GTDB lineage: Bacteria > Pseudomonadota > Gammaproteobacteria > Pseudomonadales > Cellvibrionaceae > Cellvibrio. The sequence goes on from CAZICR010000554.1 coordinate 2,168, forward strand.
AAAATAAATCCGGCA
>CAZICR010000555.1:0-2169 GCA_964537795.1 uncultured Cellvibrionaceae bacterium
TCTTCACAGTTGACTGAGGTATTTGGAAAAGGTTTTGATGTTACCAACCTTCGAAATATGCGCCGGTTTTATCAGTACTTTCCAATTCGAGAGACAGTGTCTCTCGAATTGAGTTGGTCTCATTACAATCTACTGACTCGAATTGACAACGCTGAAGCCAGAAAGTGGTATTTGAAGGAGTCTATTAATCAAAATTGGAGTGTGCGTGCACTTGAGCGCCAAATCAGCGTCTTCTATTACGAACGCCTACTATCCAGTAAAGATCAAAATCCTGTGATTCAAGAAGCCGAAGAAAAAACCCAAGCATTACAGATAAACCCAAAAGAATTTCTCCGTGATCCTTATATTCTGGATTTCCTCAATCTGAATGATGGCAATTATCAAGAAGCTGATTTGGAGCGTGGAATTATCAGCAATTTGCAACGCTTTCTGTTAGAACTGGGAAAAGGTTTTGCATTTGTTGAAAGACAACAACGTATTCGTACGGAAGATCAGGATTTTTATATTGATCTGGTTTTCTACAATTTTAAATTGAAATGTTTTTTGTTGATCGATTTAAAACTCGGAAAACTCACTCATCAAGATGTTGGCCAGATGGATACCTATGTGCGCATTTATGATCAGCACAAAAAAGCTACCGACGACAATCCCACTATTGGTTTAATTTTGTGCAGTCAAAAAAGCGAAGCAGTTGCGAAATATTCTGTACTTACTGACAGTGAACAATTATTTGCAGCCAAATATATGCACTATTTACCGAGCGAAGAAGAATTGAAGCGTGAACTGGAACGAGAGCGTGCTTATGTTGAACACAAAATTGAAGAAGCCAAAGCAGAATATTCTGTTAGCTAATATTTTAGTCTGATATTAAATTCTATGAATCAAGAAACAAAAAAAATCGCCCTCTTTTACGGCAGTTCTACCTGTTACACCGAAATAGCTGGCGAAAAAATTCGTCAGCAGCTAGGTGAAGCCAAAGTCGATATTTTTAATATTGCCGATACACCGCTAGTGCAAACCAGTTTTTATGATTATTTGATTTTCGGTATTCCTACCTGGGATTACGGCGAATTGCAGGAAGACTGGGAAAATTGTTGGGATGAGTTGGATCAATTGGATTTTACCGGCAAGAAAATTGCGATTTACGGTTTGGGTGATCAAGTCGGTTATCCCGAATGGTTTTTAGATGCCATGGGTTATCTGCACAGTAAATTAATTCACCGCGGCGCAACGATGTGTGGTTATTGGCTGCGTGAAGGTTACGAGTTTGAAGCCTCAAAAGCGCTCACGCCCGATGGAAAATATTTTGTCGGACTGGCACTGGATGAAGAAAATGAATTTCAAAAAACCCATGAACGGATTGCGATTTGGTGTGAGCAGATTTTGCGGGAGTTTGGGTTTCATAAAGAAAAGCATGACCCCACCCTAACCCTCCCCTTGCCAGGGGAGGGAATTTTTCCGCCCCCTGGCAAGGGGGAGGCTGGGAGGGGGTCTTAATTGCACGCTGACCTCGAATGGGACGACCAAGGCCAACCCCTTTCCAAATCATTTGGCGATGTCTATTTCTCAAAAGCGAATGGATTGGAAGAAACTCGCCATGTATTTTTACAACACAATCAATTAACAGAACGCTGGCAAAATTTATCCGACAGTGATTTTTTTGTGATTGGCGAAACCGGTTTTGGATCAGGATTGAATTTTTTAGCCGCTTGGGATTTATGGCTCAAAACAGCGCCGCCTTCTGCACAATTGCATTTTGTTTCAGTCGAAAAATTTCCACTGCATAAACATGATTTACAAAAAGCCTTGGCACTTTGGCCTGAATTGGAATTTTTATCGGCGCAATTAATTGATGCTTACCCTTGTTTTATTGCTCCTCCCCCTGGTAAGGGGGAGGCTGGGAGGGGGTCTTTCCACCGCCTCTCCTTCATGCAAGGCCGCATAAAATTAACCTTGATTATCGATGATGCCACTGAAGGCTTTACCAAGTTACTCGCATCCACTCATCCTTTATTTAAACGCGCCGGTTTTAAAATCGATGCATGGTTTCTGGATGGTTTTGCTCCGGCAAAAAATCCGCAAATGTGGAGTGGTGAATTATTTTCAGCGATTGCCAATCTCAGCCATTTGCAAACAACCATTGCGACTTTTAGTGCAGCTGCAATTGTT
>CAZICR010000556.1:0-2159 GCA_964537795.1 uncultured Cellvibrionaceae bacterium
TACACATCTAATGCATGCTGCACTGCGTAAAATTTTGGGTGAACATGTTACTCAAAAAGGTTCGTTGGTTGATTCAGAACGTTTGCGTTTTGACTTCTCACATTTTGAAGCTGTGACGCAAAATCAATTAAAAGAAATTGAGAGTCTGGTTAATCAGCAAATTCAAATCAACTCTGCAGTACAAACTGATTTGTGCGATATGAATGAAGCCAAATCCAAAGGTGCTATGGCACTTTTTGGTGAAAAATATGGTGACAGGGTTCGTGTGTTGACTATGGGTGAAGGCTTCTCTGTTGAGCTTTGTGGCGGTACTCATGTGCAACGTACGGGTGATATTGGTTTGTTTCGAATTATTTCCGAATCAGGTGTTGCAGCAGGTATTCGTCGCATAGAAGCTGTTACTGGGCAGCAGGCACTGGCGCTTTTTGATCATGTGGAATCGCTGGTTGATGCTGCAAGTTTTGCGTTGAAATCCAATCGCGAAAATTTGCTGGAAAAATTGGAAGCATTGGTTGCGCAGAATCGTAAATTAGAAAAAGATTTGGCTAATTTGAAAACCAAATTGGCGAGCTCTTCCGGTGGCGATTTGACATCCCAGGCAAAAGATATAGGTATTGGTAAATTATTGGTGTTGAATCTGGACGGTGCTGATGCAAAATCATTGCGCGATATTGCCGATCAATACAAACAAAAATTGGGTTCGGCCGTTGTGCTTCTATCGACGGTAGAGGATGGAAAAATATCGTTGGTGGCGAGTGTTACACAGGATTTAACAACGAAAATTAAAGCAGGTGATTTGGTTGGACATGTTGCCAAACAAATCGGTGGTAAAGGTGGCGGACGTGCGGATATGGCGCAAGGTGGTGGCACCGATGTTAATCAATTAAATGCTGCCTTGGCGTCAGTTGCATCCTGGGTTGATTCGCAACTCGGTTAATTGCTGAACAAAAATGCATAAAGATGTTGATTTATGTGAATAATTAACAAGTTTTCGGGTTAACTTTTGTCGCAATCTAGTGTTTAATTGCAGCCCTTTTTTGTGATCTAGTTATTACTCCCCCGCGGCTTAAAGGTTGAGCTTAAATGAGTTTGTTGGTTCAAAAATATGGTGGCACTTCGGTTGGTTCTGTTGAGAGAATCCAACAAGTTGCTGAAAAAGTTGCCAGTTTTCGTGCCCAAGGGCATGACATGGTGGTTGTCGTTTCTGCCATGAGTGGTGAAACCAATCGCTTGATAGCCTTGGCGAAAGATATTCAGGAAACCCCGGATCCGCGCGAGCTGGATGTTTTGGTTTCTACAGGCGAACAGGTCACTATCGCACTCTTGTGCATGGCGCTGAAAAAATGTGGCCTTGATGCGCGTTCTTACACCGGTGGACAGGTGCGTATTCTGACTGACAGTGCATTCACCAAAGCGCGTATTCAATCGATTGATGAAGCCAATATTCGCAGCGATCTCAAAGCCGGTCGTGTTGTAGTGGTCGCAGGTTTTCAGGGTGTCGATGAAGAAGGCAACATCACGACTCTTGGTCGTGGTGGTTCTGATACCACAGGTGTTGCCTTGGCCGCTGCATTGCGGGCAGATGAATGTCAGATTTACACTGATGTTGATGGTGTTTATACAACAGATCCTCGTATTTGCGATCGCGCAAAACGTCTTGATAAAATTACTTTCGAAGAAATGTTGGAAATGGCCAGTCAGGGTTCAAAAGTTTTGCAAATTCGTTCAGTCGAGTTCGCAGGAAAATATAAAGTACCCCTGCGCGTATTACACAGTTTCAAAGAAGGTCCCGGAACTCTAATTACCCTCGATGAGGAAAGCTCGACTATGGAACAACCTATTGTTTCTGGTATCGCATTTAATCGCGATGAAGCCAAAGTTACCCTGGCCGGAATTCCGGATACTCCCGGTGTTGCTGCGCGCATATTGGCACCGGTTGGCGATGCCAACATTGAAGTGGATGTCATAGTTCAAAACGTATCTGCTGACGGTACTACTGATTTAACATTCACTGTGCATAAAAATGATATGAATAAAGCTGTGGCTGTGTTACAAAACGTGGCTAGAGAATTAGGTGCACGAGAAGTTCGCAGCGATGATAAAGTTGCAAAAGTTTCGATAGTGGGTGTTGGTATGCGATCTCACGCAGGCGTGGCGTC
>CAZICR010000557.1:0-2157 GCA_964537795.1 uncultured Cellvibrionaceae bacterium
CAGAACCAGAAATATTGAGGTCGATTTTCCACACTGCTCCTGCACCCGTCATAAATAAGGTTTTGTTGTCTGGACCACCAAAAGCAACATTGGTTAAATTAGCATCGGTAGAGGCTTGGGCTATTGTTTTTCCGTCGGGGGTATAAACGGTTAATTTGCGTTTGACATGTTCTGTCAAATAAATATTGCCCTGACAATCAATCGCCATACCGTCAGGAATACTGATTCCTGTTATCAAATCCTTTCCTTCCTGTGGAACTCCATTCACTATTGGATACGCCCGTAACACGCCTTGCTCACCCCCACCATTAACATACAAAATATCTTCATTCACAGACAAACTGATACCGTTTGGATTGATGATACTGTCGTCAACCAGACTCACCTTGCCATCAGTCGCCACTCGATAGACGCCTGTTTTTTCCTGGCCTCCGGGTGCAGCATCCCGTTGAAATGCCGGATCAGTAAAATAAATAGTGCCATCGTTGGCAACAGCAATATCGTTAGGTGAATTAAATACATTTCCATTAAATTCCGATGCCACTGCCGTACGTTCACCTGTACTCAGGTTATAGCGGGAAAGCGCTTTAAATTTATGTGTTCCTGCAATCAAATTTCCCTGATCATCTACTGCCAAACCATTGCTGCCGGAATCTTCAATCACTGTCATCATATTGCCTGATGCATCAAGCTTTTGAATGCGTGAAGGAAATCCACTGGAGAAAGTAAAATCAGAAAAATAAAGAGAATCTTTTATCCAAACAGGGCCTTCATATAATCCGGCATCTGCTCGTGTAGCGTTGGCGGATTCAATACGAACCGGTGTTAAATCACCGGAAGGTGCAACTCCATCACATTGTGCGACTGATGCGGTAGAGGAGGTTGCCAAACTTGTTTCAGCAGCAGATTCACCGCTCGAATCCTGAACCGTTTTTTTTGTACATGCGGCGAGCACAATTATCAGGCTTGCCGTAAGAGTGAATAATAATTTGCTTGCCGTTAATTTCATTTTGGCCTCTTCATATCAAATGGTTTGATGGTTTTTTTATAAAAAATGAAGGCGCCACCTTATCACAAACCTGCAGACTCCATTAACAGTCTGCAGACCTTGAGTTATACTGCCCAGCCGTTTTACCGCTCTCATGAGCAACCTCAAGTGTACTGTTTCATTAAGTTCACTTTGTCATCCATGAAGGTCATGGATAGTCTCCTGATGCAGAGATCCTGCAAAAGGAGTAAACCCACTTTAACGAGGATAACACCGTGCTTGAAGCCTACCGAAAACATGTCGCAGAACGCGCCGCAGAAGGTATTCCGCCCAAACCATTAAACGCCGAACAAGTGGCAGGATTGGTCGAACTGTTAAAAAATCCCCCCGCTGGTGAAGCTGAAGTATTACTGGATTTGATCACCAATCGTGTTCCGCCCGGCGTTGATGAAGCTGCTTATGTTAAAGCCGCGTTCCTGAGTGCGATTTTAAAAGACCAGGCTTCTTCCCCTCTAATTGATAAGCCTCTCGCGATTAAACTGCTTGGCATGATGCTCGGTGGTTACAACATCGAAACTCTGGTAAACCTGCTCGACGACGCAACTCTGGCACCTTTGGCAGCAAAAGAACTCAAGCATACTTTGTTGATGTTTGATGCATTCCACGATGTGGAAGAGAAAGTAAAAGCGGGCAATCCGCACGCAAAAGAACTGATGCAATCCTGGGCAGATGCCGAATGGTTCACCAGCAAACCCAAAGTTCCCGAGAGCACCAAGCTCACCGTATTTAAAGTCACCGGCGAAACCAATACTGATGATCTGTCACCAGCGCCTGATGCCTGGTCACGTCCAGACATCCCTCTGCACGCACTGGCTATGTTCAAGATGGCGCGCGATGGCATCACCCCCGATGAACCAGGCAAAATCGGCCCAATCAAACAAATCGAAGCACTGAAAACCAAAGGCTACCCATTGGTATTCGTGGGCGATGTTGTGGGGACCGGTTCTTCACGTAAATCAGCGACCAACTCAGTACTCTGGTTTATCGGTGAAGATATTCCGGGTGTACCAAACAAACGCACCGGCGGTGTGTGTATCGGCAGCAAAGTGGCGCCGATTTTCTACAACACCATGGAAGATGCAGGCGCACTGGTATTTGAAGCACCGGTT
>CAZICR010000558.1:0-2156 GCA_964537795.1 uncultured Cellvibrionaceae bacterium
GGATGTGTTTACGAGGTCGCCATGGCAATAACATCATCCATCTCTCCCGATGGAAAACAAGTGACAATTTTTATACACGGAAGATTTGATTTTAGTTCCCATCAGGATTTTCGGAACGCGTATGAACGTTTGAATCCTATACCAACCCAATACAGGGTTGATTTACAAGGTACATCCTATCTCGACAGCTCTGCTCTGGGTATGTTGTTGCTCTTGCGCGATCACGCAGGTGGCGATCAATCCAGTATTCAAATTGTAAATTGCTCACAGGATGTAAAAAAAATTCTCGCAATTTCCAATTTTGAACAATTATTTGAAATCTGTTAACTGCCTTGGTTATGTTGAAAATCGCTGTGGAACCCGCTTATGAATGATCAGCGGAAAATTAAAATTCTTGTAGCAGATGACACTGATACCGATAGATTAATTCTTGAAACCATAGTGAAAAAGGAGGGGCACAGCGTTATCTCGGCTTGTAATGGTCAGCAAGCCGTTGATTTATTTATTGCTGAATCTCCCGAACTGGTTTTGTTGGATGCACTGATGCCGGTGATGGATGGGTTTGAGGCAGCAAGATTAATCAAACAACATGCAGCAGATAAATTTGTTCCTATATTATTTTTAACGTCGCTGACTGATAATGAATCATTAGTGAAGTGCCTTGAAGCTGGCGGTGATGATTTTCTTTCCAAACCTTACAGTCGGGTGGTATTGCAGGCAAAAATCAAGTCATTTAATCGCATGCGTGAAATGAATGCTACTGTGTTGGTTCAGCGTGACGAAATTGCAAAAAATAACGCACGTTTATTACAAGAGCAGATGGTCGCTAAACACGTATTTGATAATGTTGCACACAGTGGTTGCCTGAACTCAAAAAATATCCGCTATTTTCTTTCGTCCCTTGCTGTATTTAACGGTGATCTGTTATTGGCCGCTATGCGGCCCAATGGCAATATGATTGTGTTACTGGGTGATTTCACCGGACATGGATTGCCCGCTGCAATCGGTGCTATGCCGGTGGCTTCAACTTTTTATGGAATGATCCCCAAAGGGTTTTCCATGACGGATGTTTTGAAAGAGATTAACGCCAAGTTGAAACAAATCTTGCCGGTAGGAATATTTTGTTGTGCGACTATGTTGGACATGAATTTTCGCAAGAAAAAATTGACTATCTGGAATGGTGGTTTGCCGCCTGGATTTCTTTATAAAAAATCAGATCGCTCGGTAGTCCCGATAAAATCCACGCATCTACCTTTAGGTGTACTTTCAAGTCGTGCCTTCAAACATAATTATGAAGAGCATGAGTTGAATAATGGTGACAAATTATTTTTATGGTCTGATGGGATTCATGAAGCGCGCAATTCACAGGGTGAAATGTTTGGTGAGCGAAGATTAGTCGATGTTTTTGAAAGAAATACTGAAGCCGAAAAGCTGTTTGATGAAATCATTGCCGGCGTTCAGAATTTTATTGGCGACAGCGAAAAAGACGATGACATCTCATTGTTTGAAATTCGAATGGAAGATCCGATTGACGTCAATGACTATGCTTACGACGTCAGTGTGAAAAATGAAAACGCTACTATTGCCTGGGATCTATCATTTGAAGTTAAACCCGGAAGTTTCAACTGCTTTGATCCCTTGCCTATATTGATCAGTGTGATCATGGAAATACCCAGCTTGAGACCCCACAACTCCACTTTGTATACTATTTTGGCGGAGCTTTATTCGAATGGATTGGAGCACGGTGTGCTGGGACTGGATTCATCGCTGAAAAAAACTCCAGAGGGATTTTCCAAATACTACGAATTGCGTAATGAAAGAATACAGAACGTGAAAACGGGTTTTGTCCGAATTTATATTGGCTACAGCGCCAAGGATATTAAGGGGAAACTCATTATTCGTGTTGAAGACAGTGGAAAAGGCTTTGATTTTCAGACTAAGCTTGGCGCCAGTTTGAATACTTCAGGTTATAGTGGTCGTGGCATCGCTTTGATGGAAAAAATGTGCGAGTCAGTTCGTTATCTTGGCAATGGAAATATTGCGGAAGTTGTGTTCGTTTGGCCAAATGATGATTAGGGTGACAGAATGGATCATTTAGACAAGCAAGCTTTGGAAGCATTAAAAGAAGTAATGGAAGATGATTTTGCACTTTTGAT
>CAZICR010000559.1:0-2156 GCA_964537795.1 uncultured Cellvibrionaceae bacterium
TTATTGTTGAGAGTTTGAAAGCGGGGCTGTAATTTTTTAGAAGTGCGTGACCACCCCGTCTCTTCGGGGTGGTCGCTTCTAAAAAAATCCAAATCCCCGTCAACCTTTTCCCTCCCTACACGTTAATAGCTCAATTGTTATTTTCTTTCTGAGAGAAATTTTATGCGCAGCTTATTATCGATTCTTTCCGCACTTGCTTTGATTTTGTCTTTGTCCGGCTGTGGCGGTGGTTCCGGCGGTGGGGATTCTCCTGGAGCATCCAGTTCGGTTGTCTCCTCTATTGCCAGCTCGTCTTCATCTATGAGCTCTGCAACATCGACTAGTCAATCCAGTTCCAGCCAATCTTCTATTGATTCCTTCGCAGAGGTACGGTCATTTTTGCAAACGGAATATGAAAGCGAAAGACTTAATGGATTAACTGGTATGACACTGATTATTTTTAATGATCAAGATGAAAAAATATTTGAGCAAAATGTTGGTAGTTTTAATGCGGATCAAACTGTTGCTATAGCCTCAGCCAGTAAATGGGTTTCCGGCACAATTTTGTTAAGTTTGGTGGGTAAAAATCAAATCAGTTTTGATGATACCACTGGTGGTATTTTGGGCTGGACAAAAAATTCAAATGTGAATTTGAAACAATTGTTGTCCTTCACATCGGGAATGGATAACGAACATATCTGTATATACAGTGACTTATTTACATTTGAAGAATGCGTTGCATTAATCAGTGTCAGCAACCCATTGGCTTTGCCTGGTACCCGGTACGATTACGGCGGAACTCATTTGGCGGTGGCTGGGCGTATGGCCGAGGTGGTTACAGAAAAATCCTGGAAAACAATTTTGAATGACGAGCTCTTGATTCCGTTGGGATTGGATTTATCCATTAATTATTACGCTCAACCTTTGAGCGCAGACGGCAGCCAAAATCCTATGATCGCAGGCGGCATGCGCATTTCGATGAATCAATATGCAAAAATTTTACAACTGATTTATCACAAAGGTTTGTGGAAAAATGGCGATCAACAAGTGCAACTAATTCCTGCTGATTTATTTGATGAGCAAGCAAAAATGCCTTATCCAGATGTGGTTATTGGCAATGTGCCACCTTCAGCACCTGAGTCGATTCGCTACGGACTTTCTGCTTGGTTGGAATGCGCAACACCTGCGGAAGGTTGTCAGAAAATGTCGTCGCCTGGAGCTTTTGGTTTTACACCCTGGATTGACAGGGAAAATGGTTACTACGCAATCTTGGGAATGGAGTATGAATCGGCGCAGGGCTTTGGATTTAGAACCGAACAAAAATTGCAGCCGGTAATTGAACAAGCTTTGGATTAATCATCACTTCCTTGTGATGTAATAACAAAATCAGAAATCGGGTTAGAATTTCCACTCAATTCCCGATTGCCAACTACGTTGCATGCCGGGGATTAATCCGCGGCTCATATCCACCACATAAAGTTCATCGGTGAGATTTTTGCCGGCAATAAACAGAGTGACATCAGTGTTGGGTAATGTGTAATTGATGCTGAGGTTGTAGAGGGTGTAGCTATCAATTAAACCGCGTTGTCCATTGGCGGTTACAGTTTTGGTGTTCAAGTCATCAGTGTATTGGCTGTCGAGATACACAATTTCAAATTGCGCACGTAAACCATTATCCATTTCGAAACCATTGACTAGAGATATGCTGTGCTCTGGTGAATAAGGCAAGCGATTTCCGGATACATCAACACCTGCGGTGACAGCTGATGTGCGAGTACCTTGATACTCAGCGTGGCTCACCCAAGTCCAGGATAAGTTGGTGAAAGGATTTAATTTACTTTCTTGCAACCATTCATAATGAGTGAGCAACTCAACACCCGCATGTTTGGTTTCGCCAGCAGACGTTAAGGTCGCGCCTGTACCACCGGCAACGCTGGCGGGAACGATTTGATTATCGAAATCCAACAAAAATACGGCAGCTTCCAATTTAAAATTATCTTTGTTGTCGTAACGAAGTCCCATTTCAGTGTTGAGACTTTTTTCTGAATCCAGATCGACACTGGCACCATCATTGTTGTTGATCACATCTTCAACACGCGGTGGACTAAAACCTTCATGCACACCACCAAAAAACACAGTGTTGCTCGATAATTTATAGGTCACACCAAGTCCGGCGA
>CAZICR010000560.1:0-2152 GCA_964537795.1 uncultured Cellvibrionaceae bacterium
ACAGAAGATTCGCAATCAAATTTATCGTTAAAAAATCCGTTGGAAGTTAACGAATTGGAAGTTAATGAAGGCGCAGCGACATACAAAACGGATTTACTCCAAGGCTTGATGCCATTAGGCAATGGCGATATGCCGCTGATTATCTCCACACCCGAGCGCGCTTATTTGGAATTGCTGGATGAACTTCCGCAATATGAAAGTTTTCACATGGCCGATATGATCATGGAAGGTTTAACCAACCTAAGCCCGCGCCGCATGCAATCATTACTCGAAGTTGCCACCAGCATCAAAGTAAAACGATTGTTTTTTCTTTTTGCAGAACGACACAACCATGCATGGCTTAAACATCTGGATATAAAAAAAATCGATTTAGGCACAGGCAAACGCATGCTGGTGAAAGGCGGCAAGTTACATACCAAATACCAAATTACATTACCTGAAGAATTTGCGGCGGAGTCTGTTAATGGCATTTACTGATATTTATCGCAAACAAGTGGAATTACTGGTGCGCACTATTCCCTTTGTTGCAGAAGAAAATTGTTTTGCGTTGAAGGGTGGAACGGCAATTAATTTATTTATCCGCAATATGCCGCGCCTTTCTGTGGATATTGATCTCACCTATTTGCCTATTAATGACCGCGCACAAGCGCTTCAGGAAATAGATGCAGCGCTAAAACGAATCGCACAACGTATTAAAAAGCAGCAACCTGATATTCATATCGCAGAATTAGCGCCTGTTACGCAAAACGAAATCACTAAACTGGTGATCCGTACTCGTGAACGCATTCAGATAAAAATTGAAGTCACGCCAGTGCTGCGTGGTTGTGTGTATGAACCTGTTTTAATGACAGTCTGCGAACAAGTAGAAGAGCAATTCGGATTTGCGGAAATGAATGTGCTGTCATTTGCAGATCTCTATGCTGGAAAAATCATGGCAGCATTGGATCGCCAACATCCACGCGATTTATTTGATGTCCACCAATTATTCGAAAACGAGGGCATTAGTGATGAGTTGCGCAATGCCATCATCATTTATTTAATCAGCCACGACCATTCTCCGCATTCATTATTAAATCCCGTTCTGCAAGACATCACTCAGGAATTCGAACAAAACTTCGTCGGCATGACCAATACATCCATAGAAGTATCCGCACTGCTCAACGCACGCCAACAGCTGATCACCAACGTCACCCAACAAATGCCAACACACCACAAACAATTCCTGCGTTCCTTCTATAACCGAAAACCCGATTGGAATTTGTTAGGCATACCCGGCGCAGAAAATCTTCCCGCCGTTCGCTGGCGGGAATTGAATTTGGATAGATCCGGCGAAGGAACTAAAGAGGCACTTTTGGATAAGTTGGGGAAGGTACTGGGCGGGTCGCATAAAGATTAGCCTTTACCTTTACCAAAATGATCACTATAGTTACCATAAATTCCAAATTTGGTAACTATAGTGACCACTAAATCTGAACAAGCGCGTACTGCCATAGTCTTCCCCGCCTACCAGAAAGCACTGGTGCAACTGGGGGAGAACATCAAACTCGCCCGCAAGCGCAGACACTACACACAGGTGTTGATTGCTGAGCGCACAGGTTTAAGCCGTTTGACCGTTCGTAAAATTGAGCAGGGCGATTCCAGTGTGTCGCTTGGGCATTATGTTGCGGTATTGGCGGTATTAGGTTTGGTGGATGACCTGACCAAAGTCGCTCGCGATGATGAATTGGGTAGAAAGCTGCAAGACATCGAATTAATGGGGAATACAAAATGAACAGGGAAATTTTTGTCTACGCAGATTGGGAAGATTTTTCCGAACCGGTGCTGGTCGGTTGCTTGCGGTCGTCATTAAACAAAAACAAAGAACATTTCAGTTTTAGCTACGATCAGCATTGGCTTCAATCGCCTTTTGCTCGACAAATTGATCCTGATCTACATCTTTATTCTGGTGAGCAACACAGTCTTGATAGCAATAATTTTCGTGTGTTTTTAGATTCCTGTCCTGATCGTTGGGGCAGGCTCTTGATGAAACGACGCGAAGCGATTATTGCCACACAGGAAAACCGTCGGCCAATTGTTTTGAGTGAAGCCGATTATTTGTTAGGTGTGCATGATCTTTATCGCCAGGGTGCCTTGCGTTTTAAAACGTCAATCA
>CAZICR010000561.1:0-2149 GCA_964537795.1 uncultured Cellvibrionaceae bacterium
ATCAAGCCCGCCAAATACGCCGAAGACCGATAGCAAACCTATAGCAGTCAGTGCACAAACTTTGAGTAGCGACTCAAATGCCATAGCCGTGACCAAGCCTTTGTGCTGTTCACGGTTGGCACCGAATGAAATGGTAAATAACGCAAGAATTACGCAATAGCAGAGTGCCATTATGGCTTTGAAAGTGAGTCCGGATTCATCATTCGGCAAGCTTGGATTGGCGCTGACAGTCAGAATATGCATAGTGTCGGCAATCGCCTGAATTTGCAGTGCCATCAGAGGCAATATCCCACCCAGCATACAGAGGGTTGTCAGGGCGCCTATGGTGTGGCTGTGATACCGAAACACCAACAGGTCGGCTAGTGAATGTACCTGGTGACGTCGCGCCAACTCTGCCAAAGGAGCGAGGACCACAGGTGCAAATAAAAACAAAGCTCCCGTCCCCAAATAATAGGCCAGTGCGCCATAACCGAATTGAAATGCCAGATCCACAACACCATAAAAGGCCCAAGCACTGGCAAAAATTCCCAATGACAAAATGTATGTAATGGGGTGACTGGTAATCCTGTCAGGAATCCAACCTCTTTCAGTAATGTAGGCTATGCCGAAAAGCAGCAACAAATAACCTAAACCTATGAGTGCAACCTGGCTGAGATCAAAATTCATATCAATCAAATTCGTGATAATTTTTGCGTTGAATCTGCATCACAAATGCCAGCAGAATCACTAGCGCCCAAGCAATAAATGGACGATACCAAGCGCCCTCGGGATCTAATATCCAGTTGAGCAGGGTCGGCGAAAAAATATAAGCGAACAGCAAGAGTAAAATGACCAGACGGGCGTTATTCATGATTGTTATTCTGCATTGGTTAACGATTTTCGGGCAGTGTAGCCCAATCCATGCTTTCTGTAACAGCAGGAAGAATGCAGAAACTATTCCATTTATGAAACAAATATTTCTGGCGTGTCAAACAACTTGATCTTTTTGCGGAACCCAATCTAATTGCCAATTCAATATCGCCCAATCCAGCAAGCTTCTTGCGCCTTGATGTTTTAATTCTGCAGGGGGATTTTGCCCCAGAAATTCCAACGCCAGCCACAAATTTTGATTGGCTTGTTCAGGATTAATATTCGGCGCCTTATTTTGTTTACTTAATTTTTGACCATTCAACCCAATTGCCAAAGGCAGATGACCAAATTGTGGTAGGTTTGCTTTAAGTAAGTTGAAGAAAAAAATCTGACTTGCCGTAACATCCAACAAGTCGCGCCCTCTGATGATGTGCGTAATTTTCTGCTCTATATCATCCAGCACAACTGCTAATTGATAAGCATAAAATCCATCGCGACGTTTTAAAATTTGATCGCCTGCTTCTTTGCGCAAATTTCGTATTTGGCGGCCTTGAATCAAATCATCAAAGCTTTGAATATCGGCAGATAACCTGTGCGGTAAATCATAAAGCTTCAGTCGCCATGCGTAAGGCGATTGAATGATTTCCTGTCGATTGCGGCAATAGCCTTGATAAACTCCCCCTGTGTTTTGCAATTCCTGGCGTGAACAATCACATGCATAAATCCAATCTTGTGATTTCAAAAAATCCAGACATTGTTCATAAGCATCATGACGACGACTTTGATAAAGCACCGAGTCATCCCAAAAAAGTTGATGAGCTTCAAGACAGTGCAAAATTGCATCCGCAGCACCGGATTGTTCTCTTGGAGGATCGAGATCTTCCATTCGTACCAACCATTTCCCCTGGTGCGCGCGCGCATCAAGAAAACTGCCTAAAGCAGTCACCAATGAACCGAAATGGAGTGGGCCCGAAGGAGAGGGCGCAAAGCGCCCTACGTAAGAATGGTGATGACCTGTGAAGGTCATTCCAATCAACTACCGACTTGTTTTTCTTTGATTTCTGCCAGGGTTTTGCAATCAACACACAAAGTGGCAGTGGGGCGTGCTTCGAGACGACGAATGCCAATCTCAACACCGCAGGCATCACAATAACCGTAATCATCGTTCTCGATTAATTCGAGGGTAGAGTCAATTTTTTTGATGAGCTTGCGTTCGCGATCGCGGGTGCGCAACTCAAGACTAAACTCTTCCTCCTGACTCGCACGATCAGCTGGGTCGGGAAAGTTAGCCGCTTCATCT
>CAZICR010000562.1:0-2141 GCA_964537795.1 uncultured Cellvibrionaceae bacterium
GGTTAGCCGAGGGCATTTAAATCAGAAAGGTAGTGGGCGTGGAGTTTGGTATGAGCTAGGTTGACTGATTTTTTACAAATCAATTATTAAATTTCAATATTAATATCAGAAATCGTTAGCGAAGCCATATCTATAAAAAACTCAGATGAAACATTAATTTCAGTTTGTCGCTCGACCTCAATTGGATCAATGTCAAACTCAGAAGAAAAACCAAAATCCAAGTCCTCTTCTTCACTCCAGTAATAAATATGCGCGACACCTAAAAAACTTACCTTACATCTATTAACTTTGACGTCGACATCACTAAATTCAGTTAACTGAAAGTCAAAGGAAGAAAGAGTTTGACCACTCCTCTTAAGCATTATTTCAATTCTGTTCTCCAAAATGGAATTAAAATCATCAGTAATTGAATCCAATATTACATATGACAAATCATTTTTAAAATTAAAGAATTTATTCGAGTAATTAGAAACAACCGATTCAACATTTTTTAATTCATCCAAATAGATATCTGGGCTGTCACTACGCGCAACTATCTTCTCAAAGTGAGCATACTTGTTAAGCAAATTTATTTCTCGCGCAAGCCCTTCGATTTCATCAGTTATATCGAGACTCGGATTTAATTGAGCAACCCGATCACCAATAAATCCAGATATTGCGTACCTGTAGCGCTCCCTTCTAGTGACTTTCTGTTTATTCGAGTTTTTATCCAAATAACCTTGAAACCAGGGAGTCATTTTTACCAAATCATCCGGGGCTTCTCTCTCCATTATTATTCGAATCAACTCTCTTAATATCAAAGCAAATAGATTAACTCTGAGTGGATCATCTAAATCGTTATACCTACAATAAGCCGACTCGAGCATTGCCTTATCTAGTGAATGACTGCATAACTTATTAAAGTATTGACACTCAAATAGTTTCATAAAATCCCTGCACTTGATATTCAATGTCGCAACATGTAAAAAATAATCACTGCCCCCGCATAAACATCTTATCCAAATCATCGAGCGACTGAAGCAACCATGTAGGTCTGCCGTGATTGCATTGGCCGCTGCGTTCGGTGGCTTCCATGTCGCGGAGGAGTGCGTTCATTTCGGGGATGGTTAATTTGCGATTGGCGCGAACGGAACCGTGGCAGGCCATTGTCGATAAAATATCGTTGATGTGATGTTGGATGCGTTCGCTGCTGCCGTGTTCGATTAGGTCGGAGAGTACGTCGCGAACTAATTGTTCGACTTTGGCTCTTTGTAAAATAATCGGAATTTGTCGAATTAATAGAGTTTCGGGGCCAGCGCGTTGTAATTCGAAACCGAGCGATTGAAAAATGGATTGGAAATTATCGGCGCAATCGGCTTCTTTTTCGCTGACAGCGATAGACTCAGGAACCAATAAAGGTTGCGCGTGAATTCCGCCTTCATTGAATGAAGATTTCATGCGTTCGTATGTCACACGCTCATGCGCTGCGTGCATATCGACCATAATTAAACCTTGTGCATTTTCCGCAAGAATATAAATACCTTTTAATTGCGCTATTGCATAACCTAAAGGCGGAATGTCTTCAGTGGGTGTTTCCGGTAATGATTGTGGTGAACTATGCAATGCAGAATAAATCGCCATTTGTTCGCGCACGGGTGATGAACTGGTGGTATAGGAAGGTACATATTGACGTTGATAAAAATCGCCTGAACTTGATGAATTGGTGTTAGATGAAAAATCCAATGGATTTTCAAAACCGAATCTTGTTGAATGCGATTGTTGTGTAAAACCAATATTTTCCTGACCTTTAAATTCACCCGCTGCAATACCATCAATTTTTGTTGCAGTATCTACAGATTGCTGCTGACGGGAAAGCGTATCTTCAGGTCGCACATTGGCTAATGCATGATGCAAACTTGAATAAATAAAATCGTGCACATTTCGATTATCGCGAAAACGTACCTCATGTTTGGTTGGGTGAACGTTCACATCCACAGTTGAGGGATCGAGTTCAAAATACAACACAAATGCCGGATGGCGCCCGTGGTGCAATACATCCTGAAAGGCTTGACGCACAGCATGCGCAACCAACTTATCGCGGATCGCACGACCGTTTACGTAAAAATTTTGCAGATCTGCCTGACTGCGTGAAAAAGCGGGCT